>CAZDNZ010000034.1:0-10229 GCA_964506925.1 uncultured Pseudomonadales bacterium
AGAAAGGTTATTTCATGCAGATATCGGGCGGATTTCTAGAACAAATCGCGGCATTGAAAGGTGGCGGTAGCGCAGCCGGGCAGGCAGGTTTACAGGGTTTATTTGCCAGCTTGCTGATGAATCAAGGTTCAGAAATGCCAGCATTCGGTACAGGTTTAGGGGCAGGGCTAGATTTACCGCAGGGCTTACAAACGTTATTAGATGGCGGTCATACCAAAGTATCTGGCGAAGGTTTGCTGGGGCTTGGTTTCGTTGCTGATGATGTGGGTAGTACCGATGACATAGCAGGGCATTTGCGCCAGCTGGTTGCCGATATGCAGGCACTAGCAGATGAAATTTTAGCGCAGCAGACTTTTGCTGGTGCTGACTTGACGCAACTTGACGCGAATGGTGTTTCTAATGGGCAAGCATTACAGCAGCGTGCAGTAACTGTGGTGCAGCAAGTGACCGTGACGATTATTGCTTTGCAGGAACAGCAGCAATCCAGCGAAATATCCCAAGTTGACCGGCTAACTAGTTTGCAGGATGTGCTGGATCTGATGACAGAGGCCGGCTTTTCGGCTGAAGATGCCGCTGCCGCGACAGAAAATATGGCGTTACTGCTGCAATATGCGCAAACCGGCAATAGCAAGCGTACGGCCCAGTTGGCAGAACAGTCGGACTTGTCGGTACACCGTTTGCTGGAGGCTTCGCGCGCGAGTACTTCCCACACATCATTTACGCTGGCGGTGCATCGGCAGACACAGGTGCAATTTCAGGTGGGTGCTCAAGCACTGCAACAGGCGCAGCTGGTAGCACCGGTACAGGATGCAGGTGTTCAGGCGGAGCTGGGGCGTCCTTTATTGCCCGTCGCGTCAAGCCTGAATGGAGAGATGCACATGAACGCCATGCTGAATGCACAGGCAGCAGGCCGGATTACCAGTGGTTTATCACCAGCAGAAGATGCAGCCATGCCTGCGCCGCAGGTAAAACGTGCTGGTAAAGAGGCGCCGGATGCCAAACAGCCCGACCGCCCCGTAACAGAGCTGATTCAGTTACGGGGGCAAGAGATTTTCCGTTGGCAGCAAACGCAAACCGGCATGGATGTTATGCAACAAATGAAAGATGTACAGGCCATGATGGCGCAAGCCGGTTATAGCAGTGCCGGCGGGGATGCCACTGGTGATATGGCGGTACAGGATGCCGAGGCGGGCACAAGTGCCCGGGGCAGCAGTTTTTCCGAACGGGTTATGCAATTTGCCAAAGCGGCGAATGTAGGGCTGCAAGCCAAACCTATGATGCAAACCCTGGCACAAAACGGTGGTGGCACCGTTAAAGTGCAGCTGCATCCGGCCGAGCTGGGCAGTATTCAAATTGAGCTTGAGGTTAGGGAAGGTTCGGTACGCGGCCGCATTGCCGCAGAAAATATTGAAGTTATCGAACATTTGGCACGAGATATGCATCACTTAAAACAAGGTCTGGCCGAGGCCGGTTATGAACTAGGTGAGGACGGCATCAGCTTTATGTTGAGCGATGATAACACCAAGGATCAACCCCAAGGCCAGCAGGCTCAGGCCGATGCCCAGAACACTGAAGCATCTGCTGAGGAAAATCCGGCAGATTGGGTTAATCCCGATCAGCTGCTGGATGTAAAAGTTTAACGAAAGGTAAGCCAGGCTTATGGAAACAGAACAAATTACAGGCGCGCTAACGGGTATAGCGACGGGTAGCACGCAACCTGCCAACAGTGCGGGTGACTTGGGATTTGATACATTTCTAAAGCTACTGGTGACCCAAATTGCGAATCAGGATCCTCTGAACCCGATGGATGGTACCGAGTTTACTGAGCAACTTGCAACATTCTCGTCTCTTGAGCAGCAGATGGCTTCTAATGCCCATTTGGAAAAACTGGCGGAGGGTGAAGACTTTGGCGAACAGGCACTCGCGGTTTCCTATATTGGTAAAGATGTGCTGGTGCCATCTGGCGCGGATAATTCACCCGGTAAAGTAACCTTAACCGATCAGGGTACGGCAGAGTTTGCCTACCACATGAAAGAGAATGTGCGTTCTAACCAAATTGAAATCCGGAATGCCCAAGGTGAGCTGGTGCGTACTTTGGATGCCGAAAACAGTAAAGGTATTCATAATGTTGTTTGGGATGGACAGGATGAAGCGGGTAATACCTTACCTGCGGGGGAATACACGGTTGCAGTGAAGCCTTTGCGTGAAGATGGTAGCAAAGGCGATGTACAAATGTACACTTTTGGCCGCGTGGATGCTGTAACGGCGCAAAAGGATGACAGAAGTTTAAATCTGCAGGATGGGCGCAATGTTGCCTTTGATAGTGTGCTGCAGGTACGGGCAAACAATCAACAGGATGAATCATAAAAGCGCGTAAGCGTATAGTGAAATAAGGAGGTATGGTATGGGTCTTTTTGGTGCAATGACGGCAAGTGTCTCGGGGTTAAGTTCCCAAGGAGAGGCAATTTCGGTAATTTCGGATAATCTGTCTAATACAAACACGATTGGGTATAAAAATTCACGGGCTCTGTTCAGTCAGCTGGTTACCACAGCCAGTACAGGGGCAGGTACCTATAACGCAGGGGGGGCGCAAAGCGCTATTCAGCGGTCGCAACAGACGCAAGGTTCGATTATCTCTACGACCAACAAAACGGATCTGGCCATTTCGGGAAACGGTTTTTTTGCTGTTACCGATAAAAGTGTTATCGATAACGAAACGCAAACCTTTTATACCAGAGCCGGTGCATTTAGTGAAAATAATCAAGGCTTCTTAGTGAATCCTCAGGGATTATACCTCAATGGCTGGCGCACAGATACGCAAGGAAATATTCTGGATGTGCAAAATCCAGCACCCATAGAATTGCAATCGGTGGGGGTATCGGCGCAGGCTAGTAGTGATGTTGGTATCGGGATTAACCTAACCTCCTCTGAAAATATAAATACAGTTTGGAATACGGGTGCGGCACTGACATCTGCGACCGAAAACCTTGGAGCGATTTTGGCGGATACGAGTATCGCAGATTATGTGACGGATGTGCGCCTGTTTGATGCCCAAGGTGGTGCGCGGGATATATCCTTCTCCTTTGCCAAGCGCGGTTCCAACTCATGGGCTTGGATGGCCTTTACGGATGGCTCTAATATTCAGGGCGGTACACCTAATGTAAACACCCGCATTGGCAATGGTACGCTTGAATTTAACCAAAATGGTACGCTGCGGCATGCTACTGGCCTTGATATGACCATTCCCTGGTCGGGCGGGGTGGCGACTGAAACCGTCACGGCGGACTTTGGCGATTTCACTGGCGGTGCCGTGGTTAATGGCGGTACATTTGACTTCAGTGCCGGGAATCTGGCAACAACGTTTGAAGAAGATACAACAAACGTGGATACAACGGCTAATGCGGGGACATATGACCTTGACCTGTCCGCCGCTAACGAGTTCACCCTCACAGATCCTGACGGCCAGACCGCGGTTGTGACTGTTGCGGGTGCTGGCCAGCAGGAATTGTTATTTCAATTCCCGGGCACCACCCCAGCCGCGTCCAAAGAGTACAATGTACGCATGACCATTAGTGCAAGTGTTTCTACCACAGCTGTGGGCTATCCTTCTGCCGTGGGTGATATGACGGTTGTGCGTGCTGCAGCGCAGGGGACAGGCTCCGGAACAAATGGTGCGCTACAGTTTGCCGCCAATTATGACACATTCTTTTCCAGCCAAGATGGTTTTGGTTCTGGGCTACTGGCCGATATTCAAATTGATAACGAAGGCTTTATTTCGGGCACATTCACCAATGGGGAAACCAAGCAGCTTTGGAAAACTGCGCTGGCCATTTTCCAGAATCCAGCGGGATTGGAGGCTGTGAGTGGTTCCCTGTTGCGCGTTACCGATGCTTCCGGTGATGCCCTGCTGAAGGAAGCTGGTGTGGGGAGTACTGGAGATATTATCTCGGGTTCGCTGGAAGGTTCCACCACAGATATTGCGAATGAGTTCAGCCAGATGATTATTAGCCAGCGGGCTTATCAGGCCAACTCGACCGTGGTTTCCACCGTGGATCAGATGCTGAATGAATTATTACAATTACGTTAAGGAGAATAAAAAAAGGTATTTAAAAGTTTGGAGCGCTACAGTGCCAAGATGCACACCCCCATGTAAGCCAGATAGGCTAAGCGCACCAAAAAGTTACGGCCGGGCTCTGTTATTTTAACAAATAACAGAAACGTCTCTCTCCCTCTCTTCCTCAGCCGCCGGTCGTAGGGGCTCCGTTCTGGAGCCCCATTTTTTTATTTATATCCAAAATCAAAAAGCGTGGTTTTTGATTTTGTCCCGGGATTGAATTATACCCCGCAGCGGTCTGTGACCATACCGCTGGCCGGAGCCCGTTACTATTCCTCATTCGCTAACGCTCATTCCGGCATAGCTAGCCCACTGACGTGGGCAGAGTTCATATCCAAAATCAAAAAGCGTGGTTTTTGATTATGTGCAGGCTTTATATCAGGACACCATTTTGCAGGGTGAAGGTGCGTTGGCATTTGGCGGCCAAAGCTGGGTTGTGGGTTACTAACAGTAGGCTCATGTTGTGCTGTATAACTTGCTGAAAAAGTAAGTCCTCAACTTGGCTGGCGGTGGTGGCATCCAGATTACCGGTCGGTTCGTCGGCCAGCAGCAGTTGGGGCTGGTTCATCAAGGCGCGGGCGATGGCCACCCGTTGTTTTTCGCCGCCAGAAAGCTGGTGCGGATAATGCCGAACGCGGTCGGTTAGCCCAACCTGTGCTAGCAGAGCCGCTGGCCGGTTTTGGTAAGTAACGCCAGCAATGCGGGCAGGCATTTGTACATTTTCCAAGGCGGTAAACTCACGGAGCAAATGATGATGTTGATACACAAACCCATATAATGTATTGCGCAGTTGGGCGCGGGCAGTATCGCGCAGGGTGGTTACATCCTGCCCGGCAACCTCAATTCGCCCGCTGGTGGGGGTATCCAGCAGCCCAGCCATATGCAGCAAAGTAGATTTGCCAGCCCCACTCGGCCCGATAATGGCCACTGTTTCTCCGGCAGACAGGCACAGGTTTATATCCTGAAAAATAGCCAAGGTGCCAGTGGGTGCCGCATAAGTTTTGCCCACATTTTGTAAATGGATAAGGGGATATTCAGCCATGGTGCAGCCCTTTCACAACATCTACATGGCTGGCTTTCCAAGCGGGATATAAGCTGGCCAGCAGGGTAAGTACCAATGCCAGCAATACCACAGCTATAATTTCTGGCCAGACGAGAATCGCCGGAATTTGGTCTATGGGGTACACATCACTGCTGAATACCGTGCTGCCGGTCAGGGCTTCTAGGCCGCTGGCCAAAGCGGGCAGATTGGTGGTCAGCAGCAGCCCCAACCCAAAGCCAGTACCCGTACCAAATAACCCCAAAAACAATCCGTTGAGCAAAAAAATCCGCAGAATCTGCCGCCGGCTGGCACCCATAGTTCGCAGAATGGCGATATCTGCCGTTTTATCGGTTACCAGCATAATTTGTCCGGTAATAATGTTGAAAGCAGCCACCAGAATAATGAGCGAGAGAATAATAAACATGGTCATTCGTTCAATCTGGAGGGCATTAAAAAAAGCGTGATTGGTTTCCTGCCAAGTAGTGACGCGGGTATTGGCGGGCAGATCGGCACGCACATCCTGCATAATACTTTGAATATCTAGTGGTTTATGTACACGTATTTCCAGTTGAGGAATGGTATCCTGCTGGCGGAATAGCAGCTGCCCTAGCTTGAGCGGCGCAATGATTAAGCCACTATCATAGAGTTGGCTACCCGTATCGAACAGCCCGCGCACGCGCACATCTAGCATTTTGGGCACAAAGCCAAAGGGCGTATTGGCTCCCTGTGGCGAGAGAATTTTGAGTGTACTGCCCGGGCCAATATCCAGCTTACGCGCGAGATCTTCCCCAATCAGAATATCGCGTGGGGTAGTCAGTTTGGCATCGCCCAGCACAATACGTTCAGCAATGCGTTGGGGTAAATCGGAGGCAGGGACGGCACGCAGCAAGGCACCACCAGCACGGCCCTGTGCACTGAGCATCACCTGCCCTTGCACGAGAGGTATCGCTTGCAGGATGTTAGGGTGTGCTTCCAGCAGCTGGCGGGTATGGCCTGCACTTTCTGTTGTGAATGTGGCCGACAGGGTGGCATGGCCGGTAACGTCCAGAATGCGGCTGGTGAGTTCATCCCGAAACCCTGCCATGACCGACATTACCGTCATCAGGGCGGCCACGCCCACCATAATCCCCGCCACAGAAAACCCCGTCACTACTCGGGTAAATCCCCGCCTGCTGTACAAATACCGCAAAACGCACATGAGGGTGAAGGGCATGGCTGAATCCCTAATACGCTTTGGCAAAAACGGCCATGTGTTTGGCAGGTTTGCCGCTAATGATGCAGGTTTTGCCTGCGGCATCTTCCTGGCCTGTGAGGGGGAGGCATCGGATGGTGACACCGAGGTCGGTTTGTACTTTTTCTTCGGTGGCTGGGTCGCCGTCCCACGGGCAGAGGGCAAAGCCTTGGGCGCCGTTATCGCCAAATAGGGCGTAAAAACCAGCGTGGGTTTCCGGCATGTGCATGTTTGTGTCCATAAAATTTTTCGCTTTGGCGAATAGCGCGGCCTGCATACCATCTAGAATCATATCAATATCATTCGGTAGTTCATCGGCTGGGATAGTGTGTTTTTTACTGTGTTCCTGATCTCGGCAAAAGTAGGTGAGGGTGCCTTCTGCCATTTCCCGCGCGCCAACTTCAACACGGATAGGCACGCCTTTTTTGATCCAGTGCCATTTTTTGCCCGCTTGGTCGGTGTCGTCCAGTTCTACTTCAATGTTACGGCCATGGTAGGTTATTTTTTGCAGGCTGGCCTTGATTTTTTTGGCATAGGCCAACACTTGCTCATCGGTATCCTGATTTTTCAGGATAGGCAGAATGGCCACGTGCGCGGGCGCCACCTTGGGGGGCATAACCAGGCCATCATCATCGCTGTGACACATAATAAGGCCACCGATCATGCGGGTACTTACGCCCCAGCTGGTGGTCCAGGCGTGTTTTTGCTGGCCGTCTTTATCTAGGAATGAAATATCAGCCGCTTTGGCAAAGTTTTGCCCCAAAAAGTGACTCGTGCCGTTTTGGAGGGCTTTTTTGTCTTGCATCATGGCCTCGGCGGTATAGGTACGCACTGCACCGGGGAAGGTTTCGCCCGCAGACTTAATGCCCTTAATCACCGGTACGGCCAGCCAGTTTTCCATAAAGTCGGCATAAATATCCAGCATCTGGCGGGATTCTGCCTCGGCCTCTTCCGCGGTGGCATGGACGGTATGCCCCTCCTGCCACAAAAATTCGGATGTGCGCATAAACAGGCGGGTGCGCATCTCCCACCGCACCACGTTGCTCCACTGGTTAATGAGTAAGGGGAGATCGCGGTAACTTTGCACCCATTTGCTGAAGGTTTCGTTGATAATCATCTCGGACGTGGGGCGCACAATATAGGGTTCTTCCAGCTCGCCAGCAGGATGCAGTTTGCCATCGGCGCCTTTTTCCAGCCGGTGATGGGTGACAACGGCGCATTCTTTGGCAAAGCCATCCACATGTTCGGCTTCTTTACTCATCAGGTTAAGGGGAATAAACAGCGGAAAATAAGCGTTTTTGTGCCCCGTAGCCTTAAACATGCCATCCAGCACGCGTTGGATATTCTCCCACAGGGCATACCCCCAAGGCTTGATAATCATGCAGCCACGCACTGAGGATGTTTCGGCCAGCTGGCCTTCCTTAACCACCTGTTGGTACCATTCGGCATAGTTTTCGGAGCGGGTAGGGGTAATCGCGGTTTTGGACATAAAAAGTTAACTTTCATAAATATGATGGGCTGAAACACTATTCGCAATTTAGCGAATTCTGCGCCATAAAACAATGGCGACAATGCGTTATTTTCATGATATACCCAAACCATGGCATACAATGGGGCCCAATGGCAAAAATGGATGATCGCTGCTCAAAACGGTGACCAGCGTGCCTATAGTCGCCTTCTAACCCAGATTACCCCCCTGTTACAAAACTTTGTGCGCAAGCGTTTATATAATCCCCAAGAAACCGACGATGTGGTGCAGGATATTCTGCTGGCCATGCACCGGGTTCGCGCAACGTATAATCCGGCGCACCCTTTTGCGGCATGGTTGTTTGGCATTGCGCGGCACAAGCTGCTGGATTTTTATCGGTGCCAGCAGCGCCCACTACATCGAGCCACGATGAGTCTGGACGCTGAAGAAACCGCTCTGCTTGAAACCATTGGCGTCACCGATACGAATATAAGCCAGACGGAAGCAAAGTGGGGTATTCAGCATGCTTTCAAAGGCCTGACCACATTGCAGCAAAAGCTAGTGTGGTGGCAAAAAATTGAAGGCCACAGTGTGCGGGATGTGGCGACTGAACTGAATATGACCGAAACTGCTGTTAAAGTGGGCACCCACCGCGCTATGAAAAAAATGCAGGCGGATGCGCAGCAAGAGGACGACAGCACCCCCCAACCAAGCAAAACAGGAACCAATGGATAAATTAACTGCCTTACAAGAAAAATTGACCACCGAGATGACGTCCGTACGGCCGGTGCGCCCCGTGCGAGATGCATCGCTGGTTATTGCCCTGCTGGCGGGTGTGGTGGTGGTTTGGGTGGCTGCGCATGTGTTGATGTGGCAGGTGCCAATGGCGCCTATGGATATTCAGCTGAAAGCCATGGCACTTAAAGTATTGGGGCTGCTGGTGATGCTGAATATGCATGTGATTTGCGTGCCCCATATTCTACGGAGCTATCGGTACGGCTGGTACACGTTGGCCTTGCTGGGCATTGCTTTATGCGTTGTGCTGGTGTTATTGGCACAGATGTTATTAACAGGTATAGCCCCCATCATGTGGTACGATTGGCAAATGTGCGGCAAAACATTCCTGCTGGCCACAATGATGACCCTGCTGGCTTTCTTCATGATGCGGCGGGCAGCACCCTGTACGCCCTTCCGGTTTGGGGTGTTGGCTGGGCTGGCTGCCAGCCTGATGGCCGTGGCTGCTCAACTAATGCTGACACAAACGCTGGCAGCTGATAAACTTTTATTTATGTTTGTGTTCCCCACCACTGTGGTGGTGCTGGGAGCCGGCATAATAGGAAAATTTTTGTGGCGTTGGTAACCTTTTTCGTAACCGTTTATGGTTACCAGCGAATACAAAAACAATGGTGTTCAGGATAATGACACCAGCAATAAAACAAAGGAGAACGATGATGAGAAAAACAATCGCAATGGTAACTGTTCTGGCATCTGCCGCTGGATTTGCCGCAGCCACAGACGACATTCACAACACTTGGCTGGCCGAGCGTGCTACCCACAGCACGCAAACAGCGCAGGTTTCTCAGGCAGGGTACACGTTGTCCTTCAACACGTACGGTGGTGACCACATTCATGGTTATGAGTCAGCAACACAGGAATTTGGTGCCATCCAGCCTGCTGCTGGCCATGGTATGGGTACGAAAGTGTCGGAAGTGCTCCAGCGGAGTCATGACGGTTTTGCCAACTAAACCGTCTAAGTTCTACTAGGCCTTACTGTAAATGGTGCGTCAGCCTTGTGTACGCTAAAAGGATAGCGTATCCATGCGCCAGGTGGCGGCAACATTTTCAAAATAGTAGGGCCTAGCATTATGGGCTTCGCAATGCTGGCCGGTAAGTGTTTCGTGCAATGCGCGAAAAACGGCACCGTGACCAACGAACAGAATCGTATCTTCCGGGTAATTGGTGAGCCAAGTTTCTATAACACGCCACGCGCGCTCTTTGGTTTGGGGCCACTGCTCCGCATCTGCTGGTAAGACAGTAGTAATAGAATCTTCTGGCAGCAGGTTATGCATTTCCTTAATCGCTTTCGAGTATTGCCCCTCAAAGGAACCAAAGGCTCTCTCTTTAAAATTCTGATCAAATAATAAGGGCTTTTGAATTGTTGAAGCAATAATCTCGGCAGTTTTGCGAGCACGTTGCAGCGGGCTACTGACAACAAGGCTAATATTTTGTTGCTCTTGAATCTGGATGGCGGCTTCATGGGCTTGGGATATACCTGTCTGGTTCAGCGGAATATCAGCGTGCCCTTGGCATCTGCCAGCCAGATTCCAATCTGTTTGCCCGTGGCGAATATAGTAAAAACATGGATTTTTCATGT
>CAZDNZ010000035.1:0-9861 GCA_964506925.1 uncultured Pseudomonadales bacterium
GCACCACTGCCACCAGCAAGGTGTAAGGGTTGGTAAAATAAAGCTCGGTTTCTGGCGCTGGATTCGCCGCCTGCAAGCGGGCAAAAAATGTTTCAATGTCGGCTTTGGTCATGCGGGGCATGTTAAAATACCTGATAGGTCAGCCACGTCATACCGCCAAGGAACAATAATTGTAAGCATATAACAAATACCGAGCTGGCAGCTGTAACCGTATGCGCCGCCATAATACGGCTCATCCCTATGCCCGTATGCAAAGCAATCAGGATGCTGGTCAGGGCCAGCAATGCCCACGCTGGCAGGGTGGCATCCAGCTGATTCCCCAAGAACAGGGCCACTGTTCCCACATATACCCCATAGGCATCCAAGTTATGGGGCAGCCGCCGCAAGTGCAGCTGCTCGTAGGCCATGCCTAATGCCCCAGCCACCGCAATAGCCAGCCCCACTAGGAACAAGGGCTCACCCATACTATTCAGGAATGCAGGGAGGATGTTGGTCAGCGCATCCATCAAAAATTGCAGCCACAATGCCGCCAGCACGCCAAACCACAGCGCGGGCATAATATAAAGAGACATAATGAACATGGTTTATATTAACATACGATTGAGGTTGGTTTAACCCTTATAATACGGCACAAACCATGCGGCAAATTTTTGCAACCCTACCTGCAGGGAGGTATTGGGTTGCCAACCCACAGCCGCCTTTAGCTTGCTGGTATCGGCATAGGTTTTATAGACCTCTGTTACTGGCAGCGGTTGCAAATCCAGCACTGGCTCTTTCCCCAGAACATCGCCCAGCATCTGCACGTAGGTAAGCACCTGCACAGGATCGCTGTTACCAATATTAAAAATATCGTGCGGTGGTTGCCCAGCGGCAGAGGGGATATACTCTACAAGGCGTAAAACACCTTCTACAATATCATCTATATAGGTAAAATCCCGCCACAAGTCACCTTTGTTAAACAGGGGGACTGGCGTCCCTGCCAGAATATGCTGGGCAAAAATCCACGGGCTCATATCCGGCCGCCCCCAAGGGCCATACACGGTGAAAAACCTAACAGCTGTGGCAGGCAGGCCAAACATATGGCTATAAGAATATGTCAGCAGTTCATCCGACCGCTTGGTCGCCGCATATAAACTAAGCGGGCGGCTCACATCATCGGTTTCCGCAAAAGGTACTTTCTCGTTCCCTCCATAAACCGATGAGGTGGACGCATAAACCAAATGTTTTAATCTACCCGGCTGCGCTTCCCGGTACAGCCGGCAGGCTTCTAGAACATTAAAATGTGCTGTTAGATTATTATGTAAATATGCGGGTGGGTTTTTCAGCCCATAGCGGACGCTGGCCTGCGCCCCCATATGCAGCATATACGCGGGCTGCGCCTGATTCACAAACGCCATAAGGGCTTGGCTATCGGCCATATCCAACCGCTGGTAAACATAGGTGTCTGGATATTGCGTTTGTAGCTGTAACGTCCGGGCTTGTTTCAGGGCAGGATCATAATAATCATTTTCGCTATCCAGACCAAAAACCTGCTGGCCATCTGCCAGCAAGCGGCTGGCTAAAGCATGGCCAATAAACCCCGCAGCACCTGTAATCAGGTAGGTCATTTATGAGGCCTCTATTTCTGCCAACAGGTTTTTGACATAAGGCAAAAGCCGTTCCCGTATATAGTCATCCTTCAGGGCAAAGTACAGGTTGGCCTGCTGCCAGCCTACCTTATCGCCACAGTCAAACCGGCAACCATCAAAGCTGTAGGCCATAAAGCCTTCTTCCTGCCGCAGTACATCCATGCTGTCGGTCACTTGAATCTCGCCACCTTTGCCGGGCTTGGCATCTTTTAACAGCGCCATGATGCGCGGGGTAAAAATATACCGCCCCACCACACCCAAGTTACTCGGGGCTTCTTCTGGCGCTGGTTTTTCAACAAAACCGTGCACTTCCGCCTTGCCAGCCACCGGCTGGGCGCCATTCAGGTCAATAATGCCATAACTGCTAATACGATCCTGCGGCACTTCTTCTGCCAGCACCACAGATTTGCCTGTTTCGTTATACGTTTCCATCATCGACCTCAGCGCATTGCCAGACCGCGTGCAGATAATATCATCGGGCAGCAATACAGCAAAAGGCTCGTTACCCACCAAGCTGGCAGCACACCCAATGGCATGGCCTAGCCCTAAAGGCACCCCTTGCCGGGTGTAACTAATGCGCACATGGGGCGGCTTAACGGCCAATACTTTGGCCAGTAGCTCTTCCTTGCCTTTTTTCTTCAGGGTATCTACCAGCTCGTAGGGGTTATCAAAATGGTCTTCCAGCGCGCTTTTGCCCCGGCCTGTGACAAAAATAAACTCATCAATGCCCGCCTCGATGGCTTCTTCCACGGCATATTGAATAACCGGCTTATCCACCACCGTGAGCATTTCCTTCGCCATGGCTTTGGTTGCGGGTAAAAAACGTGTGCCTAAACCGGCCACCGGCAGCACAGCTTTCCGAACTTTGGGGAATGATGACATATTTATAACTCCTTTGATTGACCGACAGCCCCTGCTGCCATTTGCTCATGCTTTTGAATCCATTGTGCTATAAATGCAAGTAAAATAATACCAAGCGGCAATGCCAGCCAAGGCACACCCACCACCAGCGTTATCAGAGAAATAACCAACAGCAGTATATTCAGCACCAGCGCGGCGCGCACCACTTCGTTCTGGGTGAGGCCAGCTTTTACAGCCCGCTGAAACCAAAAAGTTTGATGGGGCACCCATGGCTTATGGCCTTCAAAAATGCGGCGTACCACGGTGGTGGTTGCATCCAGCGAGAATACCAGCGTTAGGGTAAATAAGGGCCATACAAGCGTCCAAGTATCAAACTCGGCGGCAACCAACAGCAACCCACCTAGGATAAACCCCAAAAAGGTGCTGCCTACATCGCCCAGAAAAATACGCGCCGGATGCCAGTTGACCCGTAAAAACCCTAGGCAAGCACCTGCAATAATGCCCGCCAGCGGTGCCAGCGCGCCACCCAGCAGAATCAAACCAATCGCCAAAAATACAGCTTCGGTTGTGGCATGGCCATCTATACCATCCAGAAAATTATACAGATTCACAAACCAGCCCCATGCCAGCACCAAAATCAATTTTTCCAGCCACATAGGCACTGTATCGAACATGGTTGGCAAAAACCAGACACCCACCAGCACACACGCCAGATGCACGGCCAAACGCAGCCATTCCGGCAGATGGTGCCGATCATCTAGCCAGCCGACCAACGCCAATGGGATGCTGGCCAAGGTCATGGCATATAAAAAGGTGGCGTCGGGCATGTCAAACGCCCAAATAGCCAGCAACATAGCGGGCACCATCACCAAAACCAGCGCTAACCCGCCCCCATGGGGGGTGGGCTCGGCGTGTAGGCGCCGCGCATCTGCCCCTGCAACCGGTGCCAGCATACCCAAACGGCGGCAATAAGGTATGAGGCGTCCGGCCAGTATGGTCGCAAATAAAAAAGGTAAGAAAACAAAGAGAAATTGCAGAAAAGCGTCCATATGGTTATGCCTAGCCCCTGCCCCTCATCCCTGCGCAACCATAGCTTCAAGCGCTTGCAGGTACCGGGGCGCCAAGCTGCTATAGCGCCGGTTGGCATCGGCCCATTGACGCCCAGCGAGCGACATCCGTTTCATCCGCTCTGGATCATCCACCAAATCGGCAAGCGCCTCAGCTAGTTTTTCAGGCGCTTCACGCGGCACGACCACACCACCACCGCTTGCCGCCACAATATCGGCCGCTTCGCCCTGCAGGGCAGCCACAATGGGCTTTTGGGCGGCCATAATCTCGTATATTTTGGAAGGAATGGTGGTATTAAAGGCCTCTATGTCGCGCAGGCACGAGATAGAAAGCGCACACATATCGTAGAAAGCCCACACTTTTTCTTTGGGCTGATTATCCAGAAACATCACATTTGGTAAGCCTCGCGCCAAATCGGCCAGTCGCGCTTTATCTGACCCATCGCCCACCAGTAAAAACTGAATATCGGTTCGGTTCATTAACGCACGGGCGGCATCGATAATTTGCCCCAAGGCCTGCGCTTTGCCATGGTTGCCAATATATAGCACCACATGCGCCATTGGATTTATTTTCAGCTCGCTCCGCAGGCTTTGGCCGGCACGATTTTCCCGCGCGGCATCCAGTGCCTCAAAGTCGGCATCGTTCACGGCGTTCGGGATAATCACTATTTTCTGGGCATCCACGCCTTTTTCTTGGAGCTGTTGGGCGTACCCCTCGGTCACCGTCACCACCATGTGCGCACGGCGATACATAAAACGGGCGATAACCCCCATTATATTCAGAGCAAACTGGTTTTTGACGACCCCCATATCTCGGAAAATTTCGGGCCATAAATCGCGGACTTCAAACACAAACTTGGCACCATAACGCCGCGCCAGCAACCAGCCACTGATAACATGAAAAAAGTCGGGGGAGCTGGCAATCACCACATCAGGTCGCTCATCGGCTTGGCAGCTTCGGTTGCGGCGTAAAATCTGCCATGCAAACCCCAGCTGCTTAAAGAGCTCGGCCATGGCACCGCCACGTACACCTACTTTCTCTCTATGGCGCCAAACGGTTATGCCAGCAACGTTATCGGCCTTGTTATAATCATAATTTTGATAATCCTGAAAAATCTGGCCATGGGGCCGATGGGGCGTCCCCGCCAGCACGCGCACCTCGTGCCCGGCTGCCTGCCATGCGGCTGTCAGCCCCAAAAAGCGGTTGGCTGGGGCATTGGTTTCCGGACGAAATGAGTGATTGATAAGCCAAATTTTCATAGAAACAATCTATCGTTATTTAACTTAACAATGTGTCATTGTTAAGTTGTCAAATTGCTCTTCTCGCTTTGGCGAAGCCAAATTGAGCCTTGCATTTGGTCTGCGTGAGCCCACGCAGACATAGTCGTTTAACTGTGCAAATGCAAAGTTAAACGACTATATCCAATGAAACCCTCAGCCGCAAGCCACTGGGGATAAAAACCCATACAAAACAAATTTACTGACTATCCGCTGCTGGCTGGGCTGCCGGCTGGGGCTGCACATCCTGCACGAATGTTTCCACCACAAAAGCATTCAGGGGCAGCTGGCGGATACGCTGCTCGAGCCTTGCATGCCGACTAACCGGAAATGCCCAGCTCCGTTGGTACGTTTCGCCCGGCGCCATACCCGAGGTATCCTCAAGGGTATAAAGAGTCAGCAGCTGCCCAGCCGCATCAAAAATTTTAAGTTGTACCGTAAAGCCATTCAGCTGTGCTTGTGTTTGGTTACGCACGGCCAGCGCAAACTCTATAAACGGGGCATCGTCACGGGTGATGGCGCGTTTACTGATGCTTTGAACATCCAATATTTGTGCGGGCAGCAAGCCGGGGGTGAGCGGTTTTAGGGCTGGCGTCGTCTCAACCACCGATTTCAGGTTGGGCAGATCGATCAGCCGCCAATCTCCATTGGGTTGGCGGGCAAAAATGTGCTGCAACATAAACGGCTGCGGGCGCGCCGGCGTGGCGTACACTGCCGTCACTGTGGCTGTATCCTCCCGGACTTCGGCCGCGGCTATCCGGTTGAGGACAATAGGCTGCCCTTGGCTGATATCACGCCAGATTTGCTTCAGTAACCCAGGTGCCAGCTCGGCATATGTGGCGCCTGCCAGCATGGCCTCAATCTGTGTCTGCAAACGGCTTTGTAAGCCGGGCTGTAGCATATCGGCAGCATCTTCCGGTAATTTATCCTGCAAGGCGGGTGGTAAATCCGATGCCTGTAGCCGCGCACTGCCATAAAATTGGCTGATAAGATTGGCCGTTAACGCCGGCAGGTCGGTATGGCGGGCAATAGCGGCTTGATCGTCCGCCTTATACGCCATGATGAGGGCATTCACCACCTCGTCCGGGGTTTCTGGCGCAGCTATGGCGGCTTCTGGTCGGTTCTGGTTCTGTAAATCCGGCCGGAATACCAATAAACCGAGGATGACCGCAATCCCCAGCAGCAGCAAAACCAGCAGCAGCCGATCGGTGGCATTTGTTCGGGTGTGTTGAGGGGGCGTTGTGCCGCGCATTTCCTGCATAATACGATCCTTTAATTCGTTCACTTGGGCGGATTCCACCTTATCTGCGATTTTAGGCGCAGGTTTTACATCCAGTGGCTTTTTTGGTTGTGCTGCTTGTACCGGCTGAACTGGTTGTGCCGCTTGTGTTTTTTGGAGCACATCGGCACCTTTCAGAGCCTTTCCGCTTTGAGCCGTTTGCTGCCGCTTGGCACGCATAGTAACAATCCGATTTTGCACAGTATCCTCTTCATCTATCCTGTCGTTTAACGGTGCACATGCAAAGTTATACGACAATATACCTGTTTCTGCCTGCGGTACCCATTATCGAAGACAATAAAATAAATGGTATGTGTTCATAAATTTACCAATTCAGTATACATATTTGCACGCCCCGCGCAAGCGATTATAGTCTTTTATACTTAACTTATTTTCCGGTTTGTTGGAGCCCAGTTTGCTGAGGTATAACCTCCCACGTTATTTCTTTTTCGCCCGGGCAGGTGCGCGCCTGCACCGTTAATACAGTTGTTTTTTCCATTATGCCCAGTTGCGGGGCATAAGTTGTTGGCTGAGAATACAACCGCCCGCCTTGCACCTTAAACAACAGCGTTTGACCCTGTGGCAGTTTCAGCTGAATGGTTTGTTCATCCCGCTGGCGATAACGAATATCCGGGTGCAGATGAAAATAAATCCGCACCTTACGCGGCCTTTTGGCGTTAAGCATATCACGTCCTTGCAGGCCACCATCGGGCTGCATATGCCAGTGGCGGGTATGCCCAACCCCAAAACCGTTATAACCATTATGCTGACCTGAAAACTGGATACTTTTTGTGGTGAGGGCACTTGTATCTGCCTGCACCCGTGGCCGTTTTCCCACCCGAAAAATATGCCAGACATCCGTATGATTCGCATCCTCAATCGTGAGGCAATTGTGCGCCGCTGTACTGCGCAGCTCGTGCCGGCGGGCATGTTGATACGCATATGTGCCCCGATTGACAAAAATCCGTTGTCCATCATAGCTATATTCAAAACACAGGGCTTGGGCATGGGCATGGCCAGGATTCCGCGCCGGGCTGACATTGCCTACATCTGCCAGCAGGTAAGCCTGTTTGTTTTTTGCCGCTACAAAGCCATCGGCTGTTGTGGCCACACCTTGCCAGCGGCCAGCACCCGCTTTTTTCTGTACTAAATCCAGCAGGCCAACTTCACCCATAGCGCCATCATTCATCAGCGCCAGCCCACCATCAGGATGCCGCAGCCATGCCAGTGCCTGCCCCATATTTTCAATTTCAGCTTCCAGCCAGTGGGGCACTTTATAGCGGCCTTTCCGGAGTAATGCCTGTACATCTAATAAATCCATCAGAACCTGCACATGATAAGCAGGCGAACGCTCGCAATGCATGCCTTCTGGCCCGATTTGTTCTTGGCAAGCATCCTTGAGCCACACCAGTGTTTGCTCGAACCAATCCACATCATTTGGCAAACATATGGCCACATAAAGCAGGGCTTTAATATTTTTCATGAGGTGGTTTTCGCCCAAATCCCACTCCATATTATGGCGCAGATGCACCGCCTGCCGCATTAGGCTGTGCAAGTAGGCTTCCTGCAATTGGGGGCTGGCATCGCGCAAAATCCAGTCGGCATAAATCAGCATATTGACCAAACGCAACGATGTTGGATAAGGATGCCAGATAACCGGCTGATACACATCGCACGATAGCAGCCAGTCTTCTGCCAGCATACGCGCTTTTTCCTGCGCCTGTTTGGTTTTAAGGGCATGCAGATCTGCCATAAAATCCCAATAATGCAGGTGAAATAACCACAAGGGGGAAGCATGGCTGGGCGTCCAGTTTATGGCGCCGGATTTATCGGCCAAATCGTAAGTATGCCCCACAAAGTGAAAGCGGTTTTTATCGATTATTTCCTGCCCGTGGGCTTTATCGCCCGGCCACAACTTGGGCGGCTGTACCTGTGGCCCCATCGGCGCTGGCAGACGTTCCAGCATAACACCATATAGCGGGGTCAGCTGGTAGTAATGCCTTAACCGCCGCCACACCCGCCAATAAAGCCTGAATATTGGCACAGGGCGCAGCGTATGCCAGTAGCGGCACCATTTTAGCATCAGGCTGCGGCTGCTTTTTGCGGCCGACATGCCCGCGCTAACAATCCCAGCCCAAAAATCAGGCTCAGAGCCGACCCCACCAGAATACCCAGCTTCGCTTCTGCCAGATAAAGCGGTACGGTTTGGTAGGCCAGCGTGCCGATAAAGAAACTCATGGTAAAGCCAATACCTGCCATTAATGCCACCGCAAAGGCCTGCAACCAGGTAACGCCTTCTGGCAGATCGGCCAGCTTTAGCTTCACGGCCAGATAAGTAAATCCAAAAATACCTATAGGTTTGCCTAAAAATAGGCCCAGAATTACCCCTAGCGTAATGGGTTCAAATAGAATATCTCCACTTAATCCACGCACATCCACGCCCGCATTGGCAAAGGCAAAAATGGGCAGAATAATCAACGCCACCAAGCTATGCAGATCGTGCTCAAACTGACGCAGTGGCGAGCGGCGCTCCCCCGGTGGGGGTGCCAGGGGTACAAACAGCGCCGTAATTACACCAGCGACCGTGGCATGCACGCCGGATTTCAACACACAAAACCACAAGCACACGCCTAAAAACATATACACACTGGCGCGCCCCATACGCATACCATTCGCTAAAAAGAGCAACCCGATAAATACGCCCGCCCATGCGAACATTTCTGGCTTTAAATCCTGTGTATAGAACAGGGCAATAATCGCCACCGCGCCTAGGTCATCAAAAATGGCCACGGCCAGCAAAAAAACCTTCAGGGGTAAAGGCACACGCTTACCCAGCAGCGCCACCATACCAATGGCAAAGGCAATATCTGTGGCGGTAGGTATGGCCCAACCGTTCAGAGCCTGGCCGCCATCCATATTTATGCCAAAGAAAATGAGTCCGGGCACGGCCATACCCCCCACTGCGGCCATCAGGGGCAAGGTTGCTTTACGGATGGTGGATAGACTGCCCTCCATCAGCTCGCGTTTCACTTCCAAACCCACCAAAAAGAAGAAGACCGCCATCAGACCATCGTTTATCCAATGGATAATATGCTTATCCAAAGTAAACAGATTATCCACCTGAACCACCATATTGACGCTATGCAGCCAGTAGTGGTAAGCATCTCCCATGCCCGAGTTGGCTATCCACATAGCTGCGGCAGAGGCTAATACCAACAAAATACCGCCCGTGGCCTGCATTTTTAGAAATCGCACCAGCATATTTAGCGGATTATAGCCTTGGGGCAATGCAGCTTTGGTTTTTTCAAACATATACGGTTATCCCTATTTTTCGCGTAAAATGAGAATACAACGCCCCAACCATAGAACTCAACGGTTTCTCACCGAAAAAGCCTAAGCCAGAGGCATCCTGTGTGATATTTGCGCCTATAGGGGGGGTGGGCTCATCTTATATCAGATAAAGCCCAAACACGCGCTCAGTACTATGGCCGACACAGCTCCAACATCTCGCCGCCAGCATTAAAGCGCAAACTGCCACGCTCATTCGCCCCGGTACAAGGCTCGGATCCTGTACCAGACAGCTTGATGGTACCGCTTACATCCAACGTGGCGGACGGGCTGGTCACCCCAATGCCCACACTGCCTGTATCGCGGTAAACATCATTGCCATCTTCAGTCCAGACGCCACCACCCCCGCCGCCAGTAATACTCACGCCATTCACCCACAGCTCGGTGGTGGAAATAGCAC
>CAZDNZ010000036.1:0-9860 GCA_964506925.1 uncultured Pseudomonadales bacterium
TTATCCACAGCTCAAGTCAAGCGTTAATAAGGTTTTTTATATTTTTCTGTTGCTTTTTCCCACAGCATCCCATATATTTCCATTGTTACCCAATTGCAACCGTGGGTGACACAAAACAAAGGGGGTTCTATTTCCCAATGGGCATGGGAATCTCGGAGGAAAAAGCGCATGGGATTTTTCTCCACCCAGAACCACCGAGCGAGCGCAACAAGAATGGAAGAAATGGTACGCAGGCATGACAATGTTTCTCGCCTCATACACCAACGGGGTGGACAAAAAGGGCCGTGTCAGCGTACCTGCTTCCTTTCGCGCCGAATTGGCGCACCACAGCCGGCCCGGCGTGGTGGTTTACGCCGCACCAGAAGAACAATACTTATATGCATGGGGGTACGATGACTTTACTAAATTTGCTGAAACAATTAAAAAAATGCCTCCGTTGGCCCCAGAACGGCAACGCTTGGCGCGCACACTGCTTGCAGCTGCTCGGCCACTAAACTTTGACGACAACGGGCGTATTATGCTGCCCGAGCCGTTTTTGAACCATACGGGCATTACGGAAAAAGCGCTATTCGCCGGACAAGGAGATTACTTCACCATCTGGCAGCCAGCGCGCTACGAAGCGGTACAGTCTGCCGACCAAGCACACTATACCGACGATATCACCCTCCTGAGTGAAGGCTGGAGCCAACAGCATGACGGATGAACCGCGCACCGTTCATATACCGGTGCTGCTGGACGCCATCCTTGACCATTGCCCGCTACAACCCGGCCAGAGGGTAATCGATTGTACTTTTGGCGGCGGCGGCTACACCAGCGCCTTTCTGGCCGCAGGTGCACACGTCCTGGCCTTGGATCAGGATGCCTCCGCGCTGCACCGGCGACCCGATTTAACCGCTGCCTACCCACAAACCTTGCAGGTACATCATGGATCTTTTGCCCATCTTGCCACCATACTCAGCACATATAATGAGGCAGATGCCGATTTAATTGTGGCCGACCTCGGCTTTTCTTCCGATCAGCTAGATACCCCGGAACGGGGCTTTAGCTACCAAACCGCTGGGGCGGGCAACTATCCGTTGGATATGCGCATGAACAACACCGGGCTGACCGGCGCAGATATTCTGAACCAATCCACCCCGCACGACCTGACCACCCTCTTCCGCACCCTCGCCGATGAGCCGCGCGCCAAGCCACTGGCGCACCAAATTGTGCAGCAACGGACAGAAAAACCTATCGCCACCACGCACGACTTTTTACACGCCATCGAAGCTGTGTATCCGCCGCGACCCGGGCTGCACCGCCGCCACCCGGCTCAGCGGTTATTTCAGGCGCTGCGGATGGCCGTGAATCAGGAACTCCCTGCGCTGGAAGCCTTGCTACCACAAGCGCGGGATGCCCTCCGGCCCGGGGGGACGCTGGCTGTGGTCACTTTTCATTCGCTGGAAGACCGGATGGTCAAAAACTTTATGCGGGATCAATGCGAGCCTACGCGCGACCATATTGGCCGGGAAATCAGCAAAAGTGCCTTCTTTTTGCCCAAACGCAAAGTAGAGCCAAGCGTGACAGAAGTTGAAGCCAATCCGCGCGCCCGCAGTGCCACCCTGCGCCTGCTTAGGAGGCAACCAAGCCCATGAGAACCTTCATAACACTCAGTTTTGCCCTTGTATTAAATATTGGCCTGTACCTCATTATGATATACATCAAAGGCGATACGCAGCAAATGCTGGATGATCGAGAGAACTTACTGGCCGCCCGCCATCAGCTGCAGGAGGATATCCGCGTTTTACAAGCAGAGCGCGCGCATACTGCCAACCTTGGCCGTTTAGAAGTACTGGCCGCTAGCCTAAATATGCAGCCTTTGCAAACAAATCAGTTGCACCAGTGGCAAACGTGGGAGGGCAACCTAACCCCATGACACCAGCCATACCTTCCTCTCCCAAAAAATATGGTCAACGCCGGCGGATCAAGGTAAAAACCGAGCAGGGCTATATTCAGCGCCGCAAGCCAGATACAGATCAATATATAAAACGGCGTGCCTATTTTGTTGCGATTGTCTTATCGCTTGGTTTTGCAACCGTGGGTCATCAGTTAGGCCATGTGGCCCTCAACCCGCCGCAAGAGCCACGCACCAGCGTCCATCGTATTCCCCAGCAGCCGGTTATCCGGGGTAATATTCTGGATGCGCAGGGTAAAATACTCGCCACTTCCCTTAAGGTGTACTCTGTTTTTGCCGACCCAAAACGTATTCTTAACCCCCACGAAACGGCACAGAAACTGGCCAAAGTATTGCCAGATTTGGATCCTGATTATCTCCAGCAGCGGTTAAACAGCCCCCGGCGGTTTATTTGGATCAAACGCCATGTATCGCCAGCGCAGGCCTATGCAGTGAACAGCTTGGGGCTGCCGGGGGTAGGCTTCCGGGATGCTTATGTGCGCATGTATCCGCAGAACAATTTGGCATCGCATGTGATTGGCGCCACAAACATAGATGGCAAAGGCCTCGCTGGCATAGAACGCAGTTACCATACCGACCTCAGCGCTGGGAAAGATGTGCAGCTGACGCTGGATATCCGCCTGCAATACCAGCTCACGCAGGCGCTACAATCCACCTTTGAGGAGAGCGAGGCCAAAAGTGTATGGGGGCTGGCGCTGGATGCCCGCTCGGGCGCAATTCGTGCCATGGCCAGCCTGCCGGACTTTAACCCACATGCCTATGGGCAGGCCAGCGAAATAGCGCGGTTTAATGCGGTTACGCTGGGGCGCTACGAAATGGGCAGTACCTTTAAACTATTCACCTTGGCGCAAGGGTTGGCGCAGGGGCTGATTACGCCCGAAACCGTTATTGATGCCCGTAAGCCCATTACCATTGGTAAGTACACCATCCGCGATTATCATGCCAAAAAACGCCAAATGTCCGCGCTGGAAGTGCTGCGCTATTCCTCCAACATTGGGGCTGCCAAAATTGCCGATATGTTTGGCGCCGAAGCACAACAGCAATTTTTTTACGATCTGGGTCTCCTCTCACCGCTCGACCTGCATCTGCCAGAAACCGTTGAACCGCTTTATCCAACTGTCTGGCGCAAAGTTAACCTGTACACTGCCGCCTTTGGCCATGGTATTGCCGTAACCCCTGTGCATATGGCCGCCGCCGCCGCCGCCCTGAGTACCGATGGCCACTATCGTACACCCCATATCATTCAAAACCGCAGCTTACCGCCACCCCGCAAAGTGATAGATGCCGGTGCTGTTCAACAAGTTAAAACCCTCATGGCCGATGTGGTGCAAAATGGTTCTGGCAGGCGGGCGCAGGTGGCTGGCCTCCAGATTGGTGGCAAAACCGGCACGGCAGAAAAAGTAGGCGCTGGCGGCTACAGTGCCGATAAAAATCTGGTATCCTTTATTGCAACTGTGCCACTGGATGACCCCCAGCTGGTTATTTTGGTTATGGTGAACGAACCCAAACATGGCTACCATACAGGTGGCTTAGCGGCCGCACCTGCCGTACAGACATTTATAAAAAGTGCAGCACCGCTGCTGCGCCTAACCCCAAAAGAGGCAACAACCCATGTGGCTTACCGACCTGCTGAATGACCCCACCGCGCCCCAACTAGATATTCAGCGGGTGGTAGATGATTCCCGCCTGCTGGGCACCGATGATAAAACCAGTACCCTGTTTGTGCTGGATACCCGCAACCACCCCAACAGCGCCGATTTTCTAACCGAAGCCCTGCGCTATGCTGCCGCTGTGGTTAGTAACATAGAACAGGCCGGTGTGCTGTATCATCCCGCCCCGGGGCAAGTTTTAGGGCGGTGGGCGCAGCATCTGTACCCGCGGCAGCCCAGCCACATTGTGGCCGTAACGGGTACCAACGGCAAAACGTCTGTCGCGTGGTATTATCAACAAATCTGTCAGGCTGCTGGGCACAAAGCCGCCAGCATTGGCACCTTAGGTGTGTATGTGGATGGTGAAAAAATCAAAGAGACCGGCTTTACCTCGCCCACACCCCTCAAGCTGCATGAAATTCTGGATAATCTGGCTGCCAACGGCGTTACGCACGTTTGCCTCGAGGCCTCCTCCCACGCGCTTGCCCTGCACCGGCTGGACGGCGTAACCATAACCGCCGCCGCCTTAACCAATATTACGCAGGATCATCTGGATTTTCATGGCACCATGGCGGCCTATACCCAAGCCAAATATCGCCTGTTTACCGATTGCCTGCCACCTGATGGGGTGGCTGTTCTACCCGCCCAACGCATGGAAGCATGGCCACTCCTGGCCGCCACCAAAGCCGATGAAAAAGCGGTTATCACCTTTGGCAGCGGGCAGGCCGCCCTGACCATAACACCCACCGCTGCCACCGCTGCCGGGCAAACACTAATCATTAAACTGCAAGACACCAAAGCCACAGTTACTGTGCCCCTGCTCGGGCGTTTTCAGGCAGAAAATCTGGGGGCGGCCATCGGCCTTGCTTTGGCCAGTGGCTTAACCCTGCCAGATATACTACCCCACCTACCCCAGCTGCACCCTGTTCCCGGGCGCATGGAAACCCTGCCCCGCACCGACCAACAACCCACTGTGGTGGTTGATTATGCCCACACCCCGGATGCGCTGGAGCAAGTACTCGCCACCCTGCGCCCGCTCGTACCCGCCACGGGTAAGCTGTGGTGTGTCTTTGGGTGTGGTGGCAATCGGGATGCAGGAAAACGCCCACTCATGGGCAAAATTGTGGCCGATCTGGCAGATAAGAGTATTATTACCGACGATAACCCACGCCATGAAGACGCCGCCCAAATTCGGGCAGATATTCAGCAAGGCGTGCCGCATGAGCATAATCTGGGCGATCGCACCGCCGCGATAACCTATGCCCTTAGCCACGCTGGCGCGGACGATATTGTGCTGCTGGCGGGTAAAGGCCACGAAACCGGGCAAATTGTGGGCGATACTGTGCACCCGTTTGCCGATGCCACGGTGGCACTGGCCTGCCTGCAAAAACGACAAAATACGACTTCAAATGAGCAAATAACCCCCACAGGAACCTGATTTTATGTTGTACCACCTGCTGTTCCCGCTGACCGAAACCATCAACATTTTTAACCTGATGCAATATATTACCATCCGGAGTGGTGGTGCGTTGCTCACCAGTTTTGTACTAGGGCTGCTGATTGGCCCATGGCTGATTAAAAAGTTTCGCCTGTGGCAACATGGGCAGGCCACCGTGCGGGAAGGGCTGGCACACCATGCCGGCAAAGCCGGTACGCCCACCATGGGTGGTATTCTGGTGGTAGGCACATTTCTGGCGGGCAGCCTGCTTTGGATGCGGTGGGACAATAACCTGGCGTGGCTCATTTTAGGCATCACCTGTTTGTTTGGGCTGATAGGCCTCGTGGACGATATCCTTAGCGTATCGCGCCGCCGGGTGGGGGGCTTGCCCGGCAAGCTGCGTATCGGGCTGGAAGCTGTGGCCGGGCTGGCTTTTCTGGCCACATACATCCACTTGCAGGGAGAGGAAGCAACCCTTCTATACTTTCCATTTATAAAAGATCTCCTCCTACCGCTGGGTGTCGGTGGCTTCCTGTTTTTTGGGCTGCTGGTCATTATCGGTAGTGCCAATGCGGTAAATATTACCGATGGACTGGACGGTTTAGTGAGTATTCCTGCCGTGATTGTAACGGCCACGTTGGCTATCCTCTGTTATATTGTGGGACGCACCGATTTTACCACATATCTGGCCATTGCGTACGTACCGGGCGCAGGGGAAGTTACCGTACTCTGTGCCAGCATGGTGGGGGCTATTCTGGGCTTTTTATGGTACAATGCGCCGCCAGCCCGCATTTTTATGGGCGATACGGGTAGTTTGGCCATTGGGGCGCTGATGGGCAGTGTGGCCATCCTCATCAAGCAGGAGTTTGCCCTGCTGATTATTGGCGGGCTGTTTGTGCTGGAAGCCCTGAGTGTTATTATTCAGGTGGGTAGTTATAAACTAACCGGGAAACGTGTTTTCCGTATGGCGCCCTTGCATCACCATTTTGAACATTTGGGCTGGCCGGAAAGCACCATTGTGGTGCGTTTCTGGATTGTTTCCCTGATTCTAGCGCTGGTGGGGCTGGCCACCCTGAAGTTGAGGTAATGATGAAACATCACGCAAAAGCAACTTTTGTACTTGGCTTAGGCTCCAGCGGCCAAAGTGCCGCCCGTTACCTGCACCAAACCAACCAACCCGTGCAACTGTGGGATGATACCCAACCCCCACCACCAGATTTAGCCCCCTACCTGCACAACCCGGCCACCATCAACTGGGCAGATATTGGCATGGTCATCAAAAGCCCGGGCATTGCCATGGATCATCCTGCGGTGCAAGCAGCACAGGCAGCAGGCATCACTATCGGTAGCGACCTTGATCTGCTGGTCACCAAGCATCCGCAGGCCACATTTATTGGTATTACAGGCACCAATGGCAAAAGCACCGTAACGGCATTGTGCCACCATGTACTAAAAGAGGCCGGGTATCATGTGCACATGGGCGGTAATATTGGTACGCCCGTGTTGGATCTACCCGCGGCAGATATTTTTGTGCTGGAAATTTCCTCCTTTCAGCTGGAAACCCTGCATAACCTGCCCCTGGCCGCCGCTGCGATGCTGAATGTAACGCCGGATCATCTGGATCGGCATGGCACATTTGCCGCCTACAAAGATATAAAATATAGCATATTCAATCATCTGCAACCCAAAGGCCTGCGCATAGACGGGGCAACCATACCGCCACTTAACGCAGACCTGCCTCAGTGTCCGGGCCCGCATAGCCGCCACAATGCCGCCTGCGCCCGCGCCCTGCTACAGCCATGGCTGGCTGCGGATAAGTTCTGGCAACTGGCACAATCTTTTCAGCCCTTGCCCCACCGGATGGCCACCGTTGGTACTTGTGGGCACATCCGGTTTGTGAACGATTCTAAAGCCACCAATGCCGAGGCCACCATACCCGCGCTGCAGGCCTTTGATGATATTCTCTGGATTTGTGGCGGCCTGCCCAAAACCGACGGTATTACCCCCTGCCTGCCGCATCTGCAACGGGTACAACAGGCTTTTACAATTGGCCAGAGTGGCACCGACTTTGCGCATGTATTGCAAGAAAAAATACCTGTAACCTGCTCAGAAAATATGGGAAATGCGGTTAAAGCCGCCTACAAAGTAGCCAGCCAGCAGCAAACACCCACCACCATTTTGTTATCGCCCGCTGCGGCCAGCTACGACCAGTTTGCCAACTTTATGACGCGCGGCGATGCCTTTACCCAACTGGCACAACAGATTTGCCAAAAGGCGCATCCATGAATATTTATCGGCAATCTCGGCATCCCCTTTTTCGTTGGTGGCACAGCTTGGATACCATTATCCTGGTAACGGTTGGGCTAATTATTTTATTAGGCGGGTTATCCATCACCACAGCCAGTGTGGCCGCTGCCCCTAAATACGGTGTGGGGCCTTATTACTTTGCCATCAAGCAGGGCATATTTTTGATGCTGGCTGTAGGGATTATTCTGGGCCTTAGCTTTATGTCGCCTACGGTTATTAAGCGTGGTGCTATCTTGCTTGCCATGGCCACTTTTGGCGGCATGATACTCACGCTGCTGGTGGGGGAAGATGTTAAAGGCGCCAGCCGCTGGATTCAAATAGCCGGGTTTAATCTGCAACCGTCAGAAATAATGAAGCCAGCCTTCGTGATGATCACCGCCATGTTGATCAGCCACCAAGATATGCGCCGATGCATGCAGGGCTTTTTCGCCAGCGGGGTTATCCTTGCTATGGTCGGCGTTTTGCTGCTTGGCCAACCAGATATTGGTATGCTGCTGCTCATGAGCAGCATATGGATGCTGATGAGCTTTATTGCGGGCATCCCCCTGCTGGTGCTGCTGCCCCTTGTGGTGCTGGGCTTGGGGGCTGCGGGGTCTCTGTATTTATTTTTTCCCCATGTGCAAAGCCGTGTTAACCGTTTTATCACGTCGGAAGGGCAGGATACTTATCAGGTAGATCAAGCGCGCGAGGCCATCCTCACCGGGCATTTGCTGGGGCGCGGGGCGGGGGAAGGTGTGGTTAAACATACCCTGCCCGATGCCCATACCGATTTTATCTTTGCCGTCATTGCCGAGGAATTTGGGATTCTGGTTTGTTTGTTCCTGCTCATTTTATATGCGGTATTTGCCATATATGGTTTTTATCGCGCCATTCATCACGAAAACCGCTTTGTGCTGGTGGCGGTATGTGGCCTGCTCACCTTGCTCACCCTTCAGGTAATTATCAACATTATGGTGGCTTTGCATCTGTTACCCACCACCGGCATGGCGCTGCCGCTCATAAGCTACGGGGGCTCGGCAACCATTGGTGCTGGCCTTAGCATTGGCTGTATCCTCGCCCTCCTGCGGGAACGCCGCCAGCGCATCAGCACTTGAAAACAGCAGGCATTTCAGCGTAAACTGCGCCCAAAGAAAGAAAAGACCATGCCCGAACAAAATCAAAACACCCGCACCGAAACCGATGCCATTGGCGAGATAGATGTGCCCGCAACGGCCTTATGGGGGGCGCAAACCCAGCGTGCCATTCAAAACTTTGCCATCGGTACCGATACCCTGCCCCCGGCCTTTATTCAGGCGTATGCCACCTTAAAAAAAGCGGCGGCACAGGTTAATGGCGACCTTAACCAGCTGGAGCGGGAACTGGCCAACGCCATCGCCAAAGCCGCGACCGAAATCTGTGATGGGCGCTGGGCGGATCAATTCCCCATTTCTGTCTGGCAGACGGGGTCTGGCACCCAAACCAATATGAACCTCAACGAGGTAATCAGTAACCGCGCGAACGAGATTCTGGGCGGCCAACGCGGCCAAAAAAGCCCAATTCACCCCAACGACCATGTTAATTATGGGCAATCATCTAACGACACCTTTCCCACCGCCATGCATATTGCTGCCACATTAGCCGTGGCGCACGAGGTGCTGCCTGCCCTAACGCACCTGCGGGATGCCCTCGGTAAAAAGGCGGAACAATTCAAACACACTGTTAAAATTGGGCGTACCCACCTGCAGGATGCCACCCCCCTTACCCTAGGGCAGGAGTTTAGCGGCTATGCGGCGCAAATCACCGCCGCCCTGCATGGCTTGGAAAATACCCTGCCCGATTTGGCCAGCCTGCCTATTGGGGGCACGGCCGTTGGTACCGGGCTGAATACCCATCCTGAATTTGGTGCACGCGTCACTGCCGAAGTCACGCAGCTGACCGGTTACACCTTTACCAATGCCACCAACAAGTTTGCTGGTATGGCCGCACACGATGCCTTTGTGCAAACCTCCGGCGGCCTAAAAACGGTGGCCGTGGCCTTAAATAAAATAGCGAACGACATCCGCCTGCTGGGCAGTGGCCCCCGCTGCGGCATCGGCGAGATTATCCTTCCCAGCAACGAGCCCGGTAGCTCTATTATGCCCGGCAAAGTCAACCCCACCCAGGCCGAGGCACTCACGATGGTTTGTGCACAGGTTATTGGGAATGATGCGGCCATCACCACCGGCGGCCTGCAAGGACACCTAGAGCTGAACGTCTTCAAACCGCTGATTATTCATAACATACTCCATAGCTGCCGCCTGCTGACGGATGCCTGCCACAGCTTTACCAACCACTGCGTAACCGGTATTGAGGCGAATGAGGTACGGATTAACGAACACCTGAACAACTCGCTGATGCTGGTCACCGCCCTCAACCCGCATATTGGGTACGATCAATCGGCCAAAATCGCCAAACATGCCCATACCCACAACACCACCCTGCGCGATGCCGCCATTGAACTCAATATTCTGGACGGCACCAGCTTCGATAAACT
>CAZDNZ010000037.1:0-1978 GCA_964506925.1 uncultured Pseudomonadales bacterium
TAGATGGCTAAACCTGTGCCGTGTTGTGCGGGCTTATAATCTGATTTTTTGTCAATTTTTCCGCATGCAGCCATGCTGGGTTTATGTTAAGAGAAACATATGTGGTTATTATTTCTCGTTTTGCATGCGTTCTTTTTGGCATTGACTAATTATGTTGATGAGCACCTAACGCATACCAGTACCAGTAAAGAGGCTAAAAGTGTGCACGAGCGTGTGGGCGGTGTGCTGCTGATATCTATGTTGTTCGCGGTGCTGGGGGCTCTGTTCATGTATATATTGGTGCCCAGTGTGCATGTTACCGATCAAGCGCGTTGGCTTGCCCTTCTTTCTGCAGTGCCTATGGTGATGACTTGGATCGGTTATTTTTATGCTATGCAGTTTTATTCGGCGCATAAAGTTATTCCGTTGTTCGGGTTTACAAGTTTCTGGCTGTTGTTGTTGGAGTGGGCAACCGGAGGAGTGTTTAGCTTTGTATCGTTGTTCGGTATTTTTACGCTCATTGTGGGGGGCTATTTCCTTGATGTAGGTTGCTTTAAGTGGCGTATTCCCTCCCGTTTGATGCTCTGGTTTTTGCCTGTCACTTTGGCGACAGCGATTGAATTATTTATAATAAAGTTTATAACGGCTTCAAATCCGCCTCTAGCTATTTATTTTTGGCATCTTGTGGGCATTTTTGGGCTTGGGATCATGGCGCTGTTTGTGCCAGCTTATTGGCGCGGCTTACGCCAGCGCGTGCAAGGTGAGGGGAAGCCGTTTTTATTTTTTAGTGTGTTGAATGAAGGCAGTGCTCAAATCGGTTACTTATTTGGTTTGTTATCCGTTGCTTACGCACCTTTGGCGGTTTATTTTTCCGCTGCCGTGCCGGGTGTGCAATCTCTGATGTTAATGCTATTATTTTTTGTTTTCCCCCTTGATGGCCGTAACCATATTACCCCCGCCCAGTGGTGGGGCATGGTAAGCATTGGCGTCGGCGTGGCGCTGCTGGAACTCGCAAGGTTGGGGTAGGCGGGGCTTTGGGGGCATCCTGACGAGGTTGTTGCCGTGGGTGATGCTGATTTTTATTGACTTTTGATGCTGTATCGTTTATTATTTCATAATGTTCATTGTTTAAATGAATGAATAAACCCGCAAAAGCAAAAAAATAAAAAAATTAAGCGGCAGATTTATTATAAATCAATAGCTTAAATACATTTTCTACCCCATTCTTTCCTCTTTTACCCGCTTTCGCACCCTTTTGCGCCCCTGTATATGCCCGGTGGGTGGTGCTATTTCACTTTGCACCCTTGACGCGGGCGCAAAAACGGTTACGCTGGCAGCGTCCACTTAAAAATGAAGGAAACAAGATGATGACTCACGCCGTGATTGTGGCGGCCTGCCGCACTGCTATCGGGAATTTTAATGGCGCACTGAAGGATATGCCCGCGCACACGCTGGGCGCAGCCGTCATTCAAGATGTGCTCAAACGCGCCAATCTTCAGCCGGAGGATGTGGATGATGTGCTGCTAGGCCAAGTTCTAACAGGCGGCCAAGGGCAGAATCCTGCGCGGCAGGCGGCCATGCTGGCGGGCATTCCCGCCCAAAAAACCGCGCTGACGTTGAATCAGGTTTGTGGTTCTGGCCTCCGGAGTGTGATGCTGGCCGCCCAAGCCATTATGGCTGGCGATGCGCGGATTGTGGTGGCGGGTGGCCAAGAAAATATGAGTTTGGCGCCACATGCTGTGCACCTGCGGGATGGTGTTAAAATGGGCCCCGGGCACATGGCCGATACCATGATTGTGGATGGTCTGTGGGATGTTTTTAATGATTATCATATGGGCATGACGGCCGAAAATGTGGCCGCGGATCATGGTATCTCTCGAGAGATGCAGGACGAATTTGCCTATCAGTCACAGGCCAAAGCGGCGGCTGCGCTTGAAGCTGACCGGTTTACAGACGAGATTGTTCCTGTTGAAATCCCCCAGCGTAAAGGCGATCCGGT
>CAZDNZ010000037.1:2078-9766 GCA_964506925.1 uncultured Pseudomonadales bacterium
AATGAAGCCTTTGCTGCGCAGGCTTGTTATGTGAATCAGGCCATGGGCTGGGATTTGGAGAAGGTGAATGTGAATGGTGGCGCGATTGCGCTGGGTCACCCGATTGGTGCCAGTGGTGCCCGCTGCCTGACAACATTGCTGCACGAAATGCAAAAGCGTGATGTGCATAAAGGCCTGGCCACGCTGTGTATTGGTGGCGGGATGGGTGTCGCCCTGTGTGTTGAGAGATAATGTGGCGTTGGCTTGAGCTGCTGGTTCTGTGTGTTGGGATACCTTCGGCAGTTCTTTATTATCAGCTGGCTGCCTATTTGTTCCCAATTCTGTGGGGGCTGGTGTTTTATATTGCGGTGGTTCTTAAGCGGCAGCGGCAGCCGCTGCTAGAGTTATCCCCCCGGCAGGATGTGGCTGCTTTTTCGTGGCATAACCTGCGGCCTATACTTATGCGCTGGATGTTAGCGAGTGTAGGTATAGCCTTGTTTACTTGGTGGTATGCGCCGGATAAGTTGTTTTTTCTGCCGCGCGAGCATCCACAGATTTTACCCCTGATTTTGGTGTTTTACCCGCTATTATCGGCATTGCCGCAAGAGTATATATTCTGCCGTTTTTTTATGTGGCGATATCGCCCGCTTTTTCCAACACAGCTGGGTATATTGCTGGCTAGTGCCGTGGCGTTTGCGTATGCCCATATGCTTTTTCTGAACTGGATTGCCCCCACTTTTAGTTTTATTGGTGGCCTGATATTTGGATATACATATATGAAAACGCGTTCGGTGACGCTGGTAACGTTTGAACATGGCCTGTATGGCATCAGTTTGTTTACGATTGGCTTGGGTTGGTACTTTTGGCGTGGGGCGATAGGGCAGTAAACGCAGTAAATGGATAAAGGCACATATGCAGAGAAGTTTTTTCAAAGGCACGCTCAAAAAGTATCCTTCGCCTGCCGGATGGCTGCAAACTCTGCCGCAGTTGAGGCCTGCAAAAAAATATTACTTTGTATTTCTTCTGCCACTGTGGTGGGGACGGTAGGCTTGTTTTTGGCGCGTTGTTCTTCGGCCCAAGCGAGGCGCGCCTGATAAACAGGATTTTCCGGCGCATAATGGGCAGCAAAACGGTAGTTTGCTACGGTATATTCGTGTGCGCTGTAAATTTGAGTTGCGGGCGGGAGCTGGGCAATTTGCTGTAAGCTATGGTACATCTGTTCAGTTGTACCGGAAAAAATACGACCACAGCCGCCGGTAAACAGGGTGTCTCCACAAAACAGTACCCCGGCTGCTGGCCAGTAATAGCTGATATGGTCGGATGTATGGCCGGGCGTGCGTAAAATTTGAATTTTTTCGCCAGCCAGTTCTATGCTTTTTGGCGCATCGGCGGGATTTTCGTACCCAATAACAGCACAGTTATAGGTGTTTACCAGCTCGGGGATGCCATTTATGTGGTCGGGGTGGTGATGTGTTATTAGAATGGTATGCAGTTGATAGTTGCCTAACGTATGCAGCACAGGCTGAGCTGCGCCGGGGTCTATGACAATATTTGTTTCCCCAATTTTGATGAGAAAAATATAGTTATCTTGCAGGGCGGGTATGATTTTTATGTTAAACATGGTAATCCTTAGTTTAGCAAATTGTAAAATAAGCTGCAAATCCACGTTTTATATGTTAAGCAATACTTGTTTAGCTTGTGGATTGTGTTAATATGTTTTGAATTAATGAAGAAAGGGTAGCCTTATATGCCAGCGAAAGCGATGACCAAATCTGACCTGATGCAAAAAGTTGCCGCGCATCACCACGATGTATCCATGGCCGATATAGAGCGTGCGGTTAATGCTGTTTTTAGCGAAATGACACATGCTCTGGTTGAAGGATACCGTATAGAATTACGCGGTTTTGGTGCTTTTTCCGTGCGCCAGCGTAATCCACGGATGGGACGTAACCCCAAAACAGGAGAAGCTGTCTCTGTGCCGGGTAAACGGGTGCCATTCTTTAAGTGTGGTAAAATTCTGCGCGAGCGGGTTGATCACTAAGGTTCTTGTAGTCGTTTAACGGCATTCGTATTGTTAAACGACTATAGCTAATACGGGGTTGCTGCGGCCGTTAAAAGAAACTTTGTGGCTCTACATCTATAATAATCCGTACGTTGGGCGGGGTTGCGGTGTTTTCTAGCCAATTTTTAATATCTTTTTGCAGGTTCCGCTGGCCTTTGATCAAAATTCTGTAGCGATGATTATCGCGTATTTTGCTAATGGGCGCCGGGGCTGGGCCTAAAATAACAACATCCTTGCTGGTGGGGGCATTTTGTACCAGTACACGGCCAGCATATTGTACATCTTTTTCGTGCTTGCCTTGTAAAATCAGGGCAATCATCCGCGTAAAAGGTGGATCTTGCCAGTCTTCGCGGGTTCTGAGTTCTTCTGCATAAAAAGCAGCACGATTATGCTGTTGCAGCGCTTTAAAAAGCGGCTGTTCCGGCTGGTGGGTTTGAATATAAACATGTCCGGGTGCGGCGGCACGCCCAGCGCGCCCTGCTACTTGGGTAATAAGCTGAAAGGTTTTTTCCGCCGCCCGCAGATCTCCGTGGGTCAAACCCATATCGCCATCCACTACACCAACGAGGGTAAGGTGCGGAAAATGATGCCCCTTGGCCATCATTTGTGTGCCAATCAGAATATCAATATCCTGATTTAAGATTTGCTCAATTAACGCCTTTTGCTGCTGTGTTGTTTGAATAGCATCACTATCGGCCACGGCCCAGCGAGCTGTAGGCAGATGATTTTGTATTTCCTCTATCAAGCGGCGGGTGCCGGGGCCAAACAGCCGCCACGAATTTTCTGCGTGACATTGGGGGCATGTCTCTGGCCAGGCTTCGGTGTAGCCACAATAATGGCAAATAAGCCTGTCGCCATGAACGGTGACGGTGGCATCACACCGGGGGCAATCCCGCCGGTAACCGCAAGCAGTGCACAAAAGTAATGGAGCATTGCCGCGGCGATTGAGAAAAACGAGAGATTGTTCGCCCCGCTGATAGGTTTCGGTAAGTTTTTCCAACAAAAGCGGGCTGAGGAATTGATCTTTAGCCGGCTTGTTTTCGCGTAAATCGATAAGATGAACATCCGGCAGGTTATGCTGGCCATGGCGGCTGGGCAGGTTAACTTTATGATATTTGCCTTTTTGTACGTTATGCCACGTTTCGAGGCTAGGGGTAGCCGAAGATAAAATAACAGGTATATCCCAGATTTTTGCCAGCACCACGGCCATATCGCGCCCATGGTAACGGAAGCCATCTTCCTGTTTATAGCTGCCGTCGTGCTCTTCATCCACAATAATAAGGCTTAGCTGCTGAAAGGGCACAAACAATGCCGAGCGGGCGCCCACAATAACCCGCGCACGATTTTGGGCAATATCCCACCAGGCTTGTTTGCGCTGTGCTGGGGTCAGGTTTGCGTGCCAAGCGGTAGGGGTGAACTGAAATTGTGCCTGAAACCGCTTGAGCCATTGTGGCACAAGGCTGATTTCTGGCAGTAGCACAAGTATTTGTGCAGCGGGCTGCGCCGCTAAATGTTCGGCAATCAGGTGGAAATAAACTTCAGTTTTACCGCTACCGGTAACGCCATCCAGCAAGATGGGTTGCGTGTTCTGGTAATTTCTAATGTGTGTTAGGGCGGTCTGTTGTGCGGCATTCAGGGCCAAAAGCTGAGGGGTAGCAGGTAAATCGTCTGTCGGGATTTTACGCGGCGGGGACGGTACATCAGATTTTACCAGTAAAGCCCGTAACGGTTCGCCGGGAGGGCACAGATTATAGCGCGCGGCCCAGCGTAAAAAGGCTAGCATTTGCGGCTTTAGCGGCGGAGCAGTGGGGTGTGGTGTGGCATTTTTTAAGTTCTGGAAGGCAGACTGCGCCATAACTTCGGTCACAACACCAGTGATATGTTTTGTGCCTACCGGCACATGCACAAACATGCCCGGCTGCGGCGGTGTGTTGTCGGCCCAGCGATAGTCCAGCACGGTGGGTATGGCGCGCGGAACAATTACTTGAACAAATGAATACGATGCAAAAGACACAGCTGATTCGGACAATTTGGTGGTTAACATTGCCTAAAGTACCACTTTAAACGGATAATATGAAACTTAGAAATAAAAGCGGGGTGCGCCACAAAAAGGGCGCTCCCCAGCTACGCTTAGAAATAGCCGAAAAACATCTCGCTCATGAAATTTTCGGCCACACTTATTTGAAATAGGGCGCATCGAAAAATATGCAAGCCTTCATATAAAAAGGATTACAAAAAATTATGACGTCTCCTTCAGTATGTACGCCAGATTATACCGCCCTAACAGCAGAAGATATACTGTTCTGGATTCGGCATCATCCGGATTTTCTGGTGCGTTTTGCTGGTGAGCTGGCCGATTTGCAGCCCGAGGCCGATAATGTAACCCCCCTGCATGCCTTTAAAGCCGTCCGAGCTGAGCGTGGGCGTGAAAAGCTGGAGCAGAAACATCAGAAGTTAATCAATACGGTGCATGCGAATACAGAGGCCGCAGCGGGCTTATTTGCTGTAATACCTGAAATGGTAAAATGCCAAACATTGCCTCAGCTGCGCACTTTTTTGCAAACAACCCTGCCCGAGATGTTGGACCTAGCAGCGGTGAGATTATTTTTGGTGGGCGAACATGCGACCGCTACCCGGCTGCCAGCGCAGGATATTCTGGATTTATGCCCCACCAGTGTGCGTTTGCGTACCCTGCAGGATGCCGAGGACAGAGCCTTATATGGTGCCAAGGGTAAAATGTTCCAATCGGATGTTTTGCTGTGTTTGCAAACAGCAGATGGGCAGGTATTAGGTATGTTGGCACTAGCCAGTGAAAACAGCCAGCGGTTTTACCCGGGCCAAGGGCATGAACTGGCCGACTTTTTTGCGCAGGTTGCCTCGGTTGTGCTGGAGATTTGCTTAAAAGATGCATGATGTTGATTGATCAATACCTCGCTTACATTGAACATCACAAAAGGTATAGCCTGCATACTGTGGCCGCATACAAGCGGGCATTAACAGGCTGGTGTCTGTTTTTACAAAGCCACAAGGGGCAAGCAGAAGAAGGGGCGCCAGCAGCCGAATTAACAGCCGCAACAACAGCCGATGTCCATGCATTTCAGACCCAGCTGCGCTTACGCCAACAGTTAAGCCCAGCCACAATAAATCAGTACCTTTCGGCATTAAAACAGTTTTACCAATGGTTACGCTGTAACCAGCATATACAAACCTTTCTGGATGATGATATTCATCATATTAAGCAGCCGCGCAGTGTGCCGCGTGCGGTTTCGGCTGATCAGGCTTGGCAGCTGCTCACGGCAACTGCGGGCGAGGGAGGGGCGCCAGCAGCCATAAGCCTGCCAGAGCGACGAAATTTTACCCTTTTTCTGGTGTTATATGGCATGGGGCTGAGAATATCCGAAGCATTACAGCTTAGACGACAAGATGTGCTGGGCAAAGAAGATTTGATGATACGCGGTAAAGGCGGCAAAGAACGGGTGGTGCCAATACCATTATTTGTACAGTCTGCCCTGAATAGCTGGCTACGCGCCACCCATGATTTGCCACCGTCGGTGCCTGTTTTTGCCAGTGCGCCTGATAAACCGTTGAGTGCTCGCCGTGCGCAGCAGGTGCTGGCGCAAAAAAGGCAAGCGCTTGGATTACCGGCCACTTTAACCCCGCATGCGTTACGCCACAGCTTTGCGACCCATTTACTCCATAATGGGGCAGATTTACGCACGGTACAGGTTTTGTTAGGGCATAGCACGCTGGATACCACCCAACGTTATTTGGCGGATGAATTTTCTCGCCTGCGGGATGTACATACGCGCGCGCATCCGCTTGGACGTGTTACATAGATACTTAACTTAAAAACGTACTATTTTTAAGTTGGTAAATCATGCGCCTCGCTTTGTTTTTCAGCCCGGAAGGATTCTACGTGCTGTGCCAGCTGGGTGAGCACTGGTGCAACACCTGCACCGCTTTGTGCAGAAACCCATAGCACTGGTTTTTGACAAAAAGAGGCAAGCATTTCCTGTTTTTCCTCTTGGGTGCCATCCGTCCCAATGGCATCCCCTTTGCTGAGGGCTATCACTTCTGGCAGCGCGGTCAGGTTTGTACCGTAGGTTTCATCATAGCTTGCCAGCTCGTGCCGGATGGTTTGGTAAGGGGTGGTGACATCGTCTGCTGTGCCATCTATCAAGTGTAGGAGGACACTGCAGCGGCTGAGGTGCTTCAGGAACTTATGCCCCAGCCCACTGCCCGCTGCTGCACCTTTTATCAGGCCGGGCAAATCTGCGATGGTCATATCGGTACTATGGTGGCGCACAACCCCCAATGCGGGCTTGATGGTGGTAAAAGGATAATCCGCAATTTTAGGTCGCGCGTTGGATACGGCGGCCACAAATGTACTTTTCCCTGCATTAGGTAGCCCCAAAAGCCCCACATCTGCCAGTAGTTTTAGGCGGAGCCGAATGGTTATTTCCTCGGCGGGCTCTCCTTTGGTAAATTGGCGTGGTGCCTGATTGGTGGAAGATTTATACGACAGATTACCCCGCCCCCCCAGCCCGCCTTTTAGCAGGGTGAAGGTATCGCCCTCGGTGGTGAGGTCTGCCAGAATATCGCCAGTGTCTTCATGGATTATCTCTGTGCCTAATGGCACAGGCAAAATAGCATCTGCGCCACCAGCACCGGTACGATTACGGCCAGCGCCATTACGCCCGCGCTCTGCTTTGAAGTGCTGCTGATACCGATAATCTATTAAGGTGTTTAGGTTTTGTTTGGCCACAAAAATGACATCCCCCCCTTTGCCGCCGCAACCACCATCGGGGCCACCAAATTCCACAAACTTTTCCCGCCGAAAGGAAACGCAGCCATCCCCGCCCGCGCCGGAGGTGAGGTAAATTTTAGCTTCGTCTAAAAATTTCATCGCGATTCCTTTGCTATAATGGTGGCGTATCTTAATTTAACTTAACAATGATACATTGTTAAGTTGTCAAATCGCTCGCCTTACTTTGGCAAAGCCAAAGTGAGGCAAGCGTTTGGTCTGCGTGATACCACGCAGACATAGTCGTTTAACTGTATAAATGCCAAGTTAAACGACTATAAAATTTACCACAAAAAAACGCCGCAGGGCGGCGCTTCATTGTTGTTGCGTTTGTGTGTTTGATTTTACTCAACGTGCACAAAGCTACGATTTTTGAAACCTGTAGTAAATTTTACCACGCCATCCGTGAGGGCGAACAGGGTGAAATCCTTACCCGTGCCTACATTTTTACCTGCATGGAAGCTACTGCCACGCTGCCGAATAATAATGTTGCCAGCAATGACGCTTTGACCACCAGATTTTTTTAACCCAAGACGCTTACCTTCTGTATCGCGTCCGTTACGGCTGGATCCACCTGCTTTTTTGTGTGCCATGGTTGGTTTTCCTTTAGTTTGCTACGTTAATATCTTCAATTTTCAGCATGGTATGTAATTGGCGGTGGCCACGCATCCGGCGGTAGGTCTGGCGGCGTTTCCGTTTAAAAATACGCACCTTCTGGCCTTTAAATTGCTCGGTGACGGCAGCAATAACGCTGGCACCTGCCACATGGGGGGTACCAACCGATACGGTTGTGCCATCGTTAATCAGTAAAACGTCGGGCAGGGTGACTTTTTCGCCTGTTGG
>CAZDNZ010000038.1:0-9721 GCA_964506925.1 uncultured Pseudomonadales bacterium
TTGTGATAGCTGGGGACTGACGATTTTTGGTTTAAGCCTAGCTATGTGGAATGTGGTGGTGATGCTGGGGATTTTTGTTATGGCTATTATGGGTAGAAAAGGATTTTTTTGTTGTGCAATTAAAAATTAAACGCCTTGCTCATGCAGAGGGCTTGCCCTTGCCTTCATATCAAACAGTTGGTGCGGCCGGTGCGGACATTTGTGCTGCGGTAGCAGAGTGTATTGTTCTTAAAGCTGGTGAGCGTTATGCCGTACCGACAGGATTTTGTTTTGAGATACCCGCAGGCTATGAATTACAGATTAGAGGGCGTTCTGGTTTGGCTTTTAAGCATGGTATCTCTCTCGTGAATGGTGTAGGTACGATCGATGCTGATTATACGGGGGAAGTAAGTGTTTTACTGATTAATCATGGACAAGAAGCGTTCACGATAGAGCCGGGTATGCGTATAGCCCAATGTATTCTTGCACGCGCACAACAGGCACAATTTTTAGAAACGGACGAAATTCATAGCACAGCCAGAGGGCAAAGCGGCTTTGGTTCAACCGGCAGTTTTTAAGTATTTTTACTCCGGCCCTACATTTATAGTGACGCGGCTGTTGTTTTTATCAGAAGGTTCGACAATAATCGCCACAAATCGTCCGGGCTTGGCATAATATAGCGAGCTGGTGGATGATTCAAAGGCGTTCACCTTACTCCAGCCATTGGCTTCCATTTGTTGATAGAAAAACCGATACAGGCTATCTACGTTGCCTTTACCTTCCAGCGAAATTTTGCCAACTGTTTGGGAAGGCGAAGTGAAAATAACGCTACGCTCCAGGTCAATTTTATGGCTGGCGGGAATGGGAATATCTGGGAATGCCTGAATCAGCCCGTTTTCAAACTGCTGGGCTTCGGTATAGGTTTTAACTTCGCCAGATTCCGGATCGGCGCGCATAACATCGGGGCTTTTGTAGGTTACGTCCGAGCAGGCCACAAGCAGGGATGCTGTGCCTAATAGGGGCAGGATTAATTTATTCATAGTCTGTATTCTGTTGTTTGGGTTGTTCAGTGTCAATATACCTGTACGCCCACTGTTACCACCTGTGATATTTATACCCACTGCGTTATTTTTTGAAAATATCGGCAATATCCTCTGTTGTAAATGTTTCTGTTTTACCTGTCGTCTCATCTCGCATTTCAATGGGGCCATCCGCCAGCATATCTGTGCAGGTTTGTTGCCCCAATGATTTCAGAGCCTCTGCCATCCGTTCGCGCGGATTTTCCTGATTAAAGCTAAATGCCGTTAGTGGCAGCAGGCGGATGGTATCCTCATGGAATAGGCGGTGTAATAAGGTGGTTGGTGGGGTGTTGAGGGCCTCTTGCGTATCGATTGTTTCCAGTAGGATGGGGATGCGCGCCCAATCTTCAATCTTTGGCGTTGCTTCGGTTGGGGGCAGTGCCTGCAGAAAAAGGGCTGCTGTCTGCCAGTTCCCGTTTTGCTGGGCCGACCACACACGCAAGGCAGTGGGCGTTTGCAGACTTTGTTCAAAAAAGGTAGCCAGCATATGTTGAGGTTGCGTGTGCTCAAGCGCCACCATACTTTGCCAATCGTGGCCAGATGTGGCACTTTCCACGGTCACAGCACAAAGGCCGTCCGTTTTGGCATAGTGGTCAAAAGGTTGTTGCTGGGCTGCGGCGTTGGCATAAGCACGAAGCTGGTTTTGGCTGTTGCAGCGAGCAAACATGATGGCACCAGATTGAGCCGACTGGATTTGAATGGTGACGCTGCTATCTTGCTTAAAATCATGTTTCATAATGGTGGCAGCAGCAAGCAGGCTTAGCAGGGTTTCTGTGGCATCATGTGGTTGGCCAGCAAGGGTGGGCACAAACAGATTGACATGCTCGAGGTACATCATTTTTCCACGCAGGGGGATATTTTCGAACATAAACGGCAGCAGGCGAGAGGATGTATCCATAATATTATTGGGGTACCTTGGTGGTTATGTTTTGTCAAACGTAATTGTGGCGCGTATTACAGCTCATCCAGCTGTTCGGTGTAGAATAAGGGTGGCGTGGCATTTTGCCATTCGCTATCGGTCACCCACAGAGATTGGCTCAGGCGCAGGGGCAGTGGTTCGTCCAGTTGGTTTTCTGTAACCAGTGGGGCTGGCTGGGTGAATGTACTGTAAGCTGTTTGAAAAGGTGCTGCACCTCCCACTGTGGTGGTGCCATAAGGTTGGACGCTACCCTGTGTGGTAGGGCGGGTGAGGCCCATGGCCTGCGGCGCCGTTACATCGCCGACCAGAGGAACATTATAGCCATTGATAAAATGTGCCCCACCATTCAGAAAACTGAACTTGACACTGCGGGCAGAGACCCGCCCCCGTTTGTTACCAATCGTGCCCTGAATACTGCTGCGGGGGCCGCCAATGGTTAGGTTGGCAACATTGACATCCACGTCAATCAGGCCGGAAGATTCCAGCAGAACATTATTCCCCTCTATGCCGCCAGCAATACTGCTGGGCTGGGATACTATAATATTACTTAAGGCATCCAGCCCAGGATTGAGGCCAAAATTAACCGAACCCGTGGTATTTTGCTGGACGTAATCGGTGACGAATATGCCTTGTTCCAGATTGATGTTATGGGCACTTTCAATGGTAAAAACCCCTAATCGGTTTAAGGCACCAGCAAGTTCACCAAAGTTGATGTCGCCAGTGCCAGCGGCAAGTGTCAGGTTACTGTTGCCATTGACGGCGTTGCTAAGAGTGATGTCACCACCTGTGGTACTGCCTGTATCCATGCGGATGTTGCCAGCCAAGGTTACGGGCCCGTTATTGAAGCTGATATTGCCCCCCTGCGTTTCATAATCGCCATTCAGGGTTGCAATACCACTGTATGTTTGCGCCCCCGTGGTACGGACGCTACCCAAACTAAACTGGCTACCTGTAATGCTAAGTGAGGCCAATGGTGTATTGGTGCCAAAGCCCGCGTTGGAGGTAACGGTGCCAGTGCCGGCATCCAGTACAATGTTGAAGGGGCCATCCACAACATCCGAGAATAAAATATTACCGCCGCCCGCACCGGTAGAGATGGTGACATCGTCAAGCAGGTTAATATCGGTGTTTAGGGTAATGTCGGCATTATCTGTAAAAAGGTCGTTGGTCAGGCCATCGAGGCTGTTAAAAACCTGCTCATTCTGGGTGTAAACAGCCCCTAATAAATTAAACGTATTGGCATTAACTGTCAGGCTGAGCATATTATTCGGATCCCCCGGGGCGATACCAATCTGATTCAAAGTAACCTGATTCCCATTAAAAGCGAGATTAACCACACCTGTTATGGTGTTATCGGTATCCATCAGGATATTCGCATCTGTTACGCCATCGCTGGCGGTAAAGGTTGTATCGTTGGTCAGGGCAATATCATCTATGCCGGTAAAGTCCATATTTTGGCTGGTGGTGTATGTCGAGCCACCCAGTGTTAGGTCATCACCGCCGCTAAAGACCAAAGCGTTAATATCCATATTTCCATCCAGATTTATATCGGCTAAGCCGGCATCAAAGGTGAGCTGGTAAGGGCCGGTAATGTTGCCGGTGATATCAATCGCATCTGCGGCAGAGCCGCCAGATTGCAGAATGGAATCGGCGGCAAGCAGCACATCTCCGCCAATACTAATGTTGCCAAAGCTGGTGGTTACGCCGCCATCCAGCGTGACATCAGTATCCATATTTACCGCACTGCCACCGGATAAAAGCCCTGTCGCATTCACGGGGCCAGTGTAATTTTGTGCCCCTGTGGTGGTCACGTTTTGTACATTGATGGGGTTACCCGTGGCATTAAGAGACACCAGCGGAGTTATAAGCCCCACATCACCATTAACATTGAGGGTATTGGTACCGGCATCTAGCCCCAAATTATACGCGCCATCTACTGTGTCGTTCAAGGTTAGGGGCGCGTTGCCTGTGATAATATCCAAGTCACTCAGCAGGGTGGTCGGCGCATTAATGTTAATAGGGTTGCCATTACTATTGAGGCTGCCAGCTAGATTCAAGGCGTTACCACTAAGGTCAATCCCGCCGTTGATAGAAAGATCAACGTTCAGGTTTAATGCTGTGCTGGCGTTTAAGTTCAGATCAATAATATTTGCGACATCAAACAGGGTAATGGTTGCACCAAACATGCTCAGATTTCCCGCACCTTGAATCGTGTTGTTGGCATCCAGAATAATATCTTGATCATTTACGCCGTCGTTTGCGGTAAAAATAGTATTTCCACTCAGGATAAGGTCGTCCGCATTGGTATAGTTCTGTGCTGAATCGGTAGTGACCGTGCCGCCTAACAGATTCAGGTTGCCAGCAGAGATAATATCAAGTGTGTCAATGTCTATGTTGCCAATCAAAAGCTCACCCAAACCTGCATCAATCCCCAAAGTATTATCGCCGGTAATACCACCGGTTAGTTCAATATTATCTGAAGCACCGCCACCACTTGTTAGGGTACTGTCACCCGCCAGCGTAATAGCGCCTGCTAGATCAATGCCCCCTGTGGTTACAGTTAGGTCACCATTGAGCGATAAACTCCCCGTATAGTTCTGCGCCCCTGTGGTGGTAATTGTGGTTAGGGCTACTGCTGTACCGGCCAGAGTTAAGTTGTTGAGTGGTGTGACATTGCCTACAGGATTGGTTAATGTGGTAATGCCTGTGTCGGCATCTAAGTTGAGGTCAAATGGGCCGTTTATGGTGCCACCAAAATCAATATTTCCTCCGCCAGCACCTGTGTTCATACTGGTGTTGCCGGTCAGCACAACATTGTTGTTAAATAAAATATTGTCGTTTGTTGTGGCGAAGTTGCCCGCAATGTCTGCTGTACCATTATAGGTTTGTGCGCCCTGAGATTGCACGCCCCCTCCCAGTGTTATAGCCGCCCCGGATAAATTAACGGTATCTACTGGTGTAATATTCCCCATACTCCCAGTTATATTCACATTACCCAAGGTACCGCTATCCAGCGTGAGATCGAATCCACCATTTACATTGCCATCAATACTAATGTTTTGAATCCCAGCATCCATGGTGACATCTGTCGCCAGTGTGATATCGCCGGTAATGTCAATGGGGCTATCGGTTGTTTGAAGCAAGCTGTTCTGAAACAACAGATTTCCGTTATATGTTTGGCTACCACTGGTAATAATAGGGCCACCTATGGTAGCCGTGCCATCGCTGGTGATATCAACCGATGTAAGTGGGCTGGTATTGCCGATGCTTGGCAGCACCATATTATTCCCAACGAGTGTTAGGTCAAACAAGCCATTGAGTTCTTGGTTCGTATCAAAAGTAATATTCTGCGGGGTAGCACCATTCATGGCTGTTATAACCGTATCATTCAGCAGGTTTATATTGCTTAAATTGCTGAAATTAAGGGGTGTATCGGTGGTGATATTACCATCCAGCGTCAGGTTACCGGTATTGAGCAGGTTTAATGTGGCAATATCCACATTGTTCAAGCTTACATTACCGGTGCCATTGTTAAATGAAAAGGTATGCGCGCCTGAAATATTACCATTGCCGATAAAAGACCCGTTACCGGTGCCGGTGCTGAACGTCACATTATCCTGCAAGATGACATCACCGTTCATAATCAGATTGCCATCATCTGTCAGAATATTACGATAAAGGTTAATGTTATTCGCTGCGCCAACCGTTACGTTGCCATTAGGGAATGATGTTGTATCTATTTCGCCCAGGGTTACGTTTGCTCCGTTGATGGTGAGTGTGCCGCCACTAGTAAGGATGGTATCGTTAGGGTTCATGATAAAATCCCCCGTGCCGTTCAGATCGTTATCGGCGCTCATCGTCACATTGGCACTTACGCTAAAACCCAATTCATCATCGGTTAAGTTGCTAATGACAATATCGTTTGAGGCCTCAAGGGTGAGGGCAGTTGCCCCTGTAATGGCTTCTATTGTTTCTTCAGAAATGATGAAGCTGGAGCCTGCGCTGTCGCCCTGCAGAATTTCATTATCGCTAATTTCAGCATCATCAGCGCCCACAGCGCCATCAACAATGGTAATATTAATAGGATCCAGCAGCAGCTCACCCAGCGCACCTTGTGGCGCGGTTGTATCGGCAGTTCCATTAAAAATCAGGTTTTGCTTCCCCGAAACCTCAATAAACCCGCCATCACCCCCAGCCGACCCGCCTTGCGCCCGTGCATGGCCATTAAAGCCGGTCAATTCCTCTGCCCAGACAGTAATAACACCACCATCGCCTTCAGCCGTCGCATCAGCCGTGAGTTCGGCACCTGCCGCTACATAGATGCGTCGGCTGTTTTCTCCATTTATTTGTTCACCACGCACACCGCCGCCAACCCGTATCTGCCCGCGGCCATCGGGCGTATTCGCATTCAGCCGCGCTTGTTCATACAGGGCCACTTTATCGCCTAGCACGTCAATCTGGGCGGCTGTCAGGGTGCCATGGATATTGGTTCGATCCGTTTTCTGCCCCAGAATAATCCGGCCATCCTGCTGCTCAACGGTATTGGCCTGCGCGATACCATGCATATTGATAACCGCATCCACGGCGGTTTCTGCCTGCCCGGCCGTGAGGGCAATAACACCACCGGCAGAGGCCAACAGGCCGTTGTTTTCTACAACACTGGCGGGTAGGTGGTTGGTATCCACTTGCAGGTTCACCAGCTGGTCACCAAATAAATCTAGGGTAAATTTATCGCCCCCGGCCAGCTGAATACGCCCCAGCCGAGCCGTAATGGTGCCATTGTTGGTTACCCGCGGGGCGACCAAGGCAATCAGGCCTTCATCAGCGGCTGTTATGTGGCCATGGTTTTCTATAGTGGCGTTGCTAAGGCCAACTTGATCGAAGCTGAAATTGTTATCATGAAAATTTTGCTGGCTGATATGGCTGGTGGCAGCCACAAGGCCACCAACATCAACCTGTGCGCTGCCACCAAAAATGATGCCATTCGGATTGATAAGCAGGATACGCCCATTGGCTTTCAGTTGGCCATAAATTTCCGATAAATTACCACTATTTACGCGGTTTAAGGCCAGCGATTGCTGGTTGGGTTGCATAAATTCGGTTGTTTCATTCTGTTGGATATCAAAGTTATCCCAATCGATGATGGTTTTTTGGCTATTTTGCTGAATGGTCAGTTTTTCAGGGGTGGTTTGCTGAATTTGGGCATCGCCGCTCACAACTTGACCATTCTGTGGCAAGGCATACACATTTTTCAGTGGCAAAGCACCTAAAGCCAAGCTAAGCCCTAATGCAAGCGATTTATTGATAAGGCAGCGGTTTGTGGGCACTGATTTTCCTTGCGTTGGTTGTTGAGTGGGGGCATGGCGGCACGATAATGCCAAACAGGCCGCATGCGCCAATAAGAGGCGCCTTATTCTTATGGTGTGCGCCACAAGTTTAACCGTCAGGGCAGGGCTGCTAGGTTGCGGCATCAAAATTTATTCCTGATGCGAAAATACACATTCGTTTCATCATCACCGCCAGAGCTGGCGACGCCGCGGCTTACTGGTTTCGCAATGGTGAGATCGGTGCTCAACTGCGGGGTCAGCTGGCTACGAATACCAAAACCGTTGGATACGAGGGCATCTACGGTGGTATCCTCACCGGGGAGCGTATCTATCTGCCATGTAAGGCCTAAATCATAAAAACCGTATAACTGCCAACTTTGCAGATATTTCCAGCCTACTGGAAAATTGATTTGGAGCTCAGCTTTGGCGGCAAATCCGAGGTCTCCCGTAATTTCAGATGATTCATAGCCACGGCCAAAATTTTCCCCGCCTACGCCAAATTCTTCACTGGCCAGCAGGGGATGGGTACTGTGTTGCCACGAGCCCGCCAGTAATAGATTCCAACGCTTATGCAGCCGTTGCAGCCGGGCGGCATCAATTTTTAGCTTGGTAAAGTTATTGCCTACGCCATTCTCGCGCGACTGTATGCCGCTATCTGGCGTGCTGGCACCAAATAGATTTAAGCCACGGGAAAGCTCCACGCGCGCACTGGTGACACCACTGCTGTTGGTGGCTTCGTAATTCAGCCCCACGCGGAGGGCGCGGATGTGATCTTCGCTCAGGTTATTATCATCAATCATACTGCGGGTATCTCGCCAGTCAAACATGCCAAAAATGCTGAGATTTTCCCGACGACTGCGGATGACCGGATGCTGTAGCATGACGTTAAAACCACTGGTGACAGATTGTAATTCCAGCTCTTTTAAGGTAAAGCCCGGTTCCGATAAGCTGTGGTGCAGTTGCGCCTGTACAGTTGTGCCATCCTCGCCTAGTGGAATACCATGCGTCATATCCAGATAGCGCAGATTGTTAATATCTGTAGAGAATGCCTGCACACCGCGTAAAGTGGTTTTGTCGTGCCAGTCCAGCTTATCGGCATAGGTATTGTTAACCGTTACATCGCCTTCTACCTGATTCGGCCCAACAAAACGGGTGCCCCAGTTATTTAATCCAACGCTGCCACTGTATTGATTTTCGGTAATGTGTATGATCATTTCTGCTGTGGCAGGCTCGGAACCAGGGCGTAGGGTACTTTTGGCCTCGATACCCGGTAAATCATTCATCAGTAACAGGTAGCGCTCCAGCTGTTTATTGTTGAGCGGGCTTTGTTTTTGAATAGCCTCAGCCCACGTTTGCAGCAGCCGGCTATTTGTTTGGGCACCTTCCAGCCGCACGTTGGATAATCGGCCTTCCACGATGCGTATTTTAACATGGCCTGCGGTAATTTCCTGTGGTGGTAAAATGGCTTTGGCGAGCACATAGCCATCGTTACGGTATGTTGCCGTGATGTTATTGACCAGATCATAAAGCTCGGCCACGGTAATGTTTTGGCCGGTGGCTTGCTCAAAAACAGGTAAAAATGTTTGCGCTGGATAGGCTGTAACTCCCTGTATGGTGACAGATTTAAGCATAAATGGGATGTCGTCCAAATTCTGGGTTGCCATATCGCTGGGAATATCAACATCTTCCAGATCCAGCACAGGTGTGGCAATGCTGGGAATCGCTGCCGGCAAATCGGGCGTATTCATGATATCATGCAACCGCTGAATTTCAGCACTACCGGGAATTGATACGGCCTGTACAGATGGTGCTACGGCAAGGGTGCACACCAAAAGAAAAACAAGAGAAGGGCGGTAAAAATTTTGCATTTTTCTTTTCACTATAAGCGTTCAAAAATGGTGTAAGTATTTTTTGTGCACTTTTTGTGCCGGGTGGGTGGTTTTTGTACAAAAAAAGCCACGGGGTTGAAGCCGTGGCGAGGGAGAAAAAAGCGGCGCCGAGGGATAAGGGGGATAGGGGAGAAGGCGCCGTAAAGAAAACATGCCCCGAGCCAGCAGCGTATGCAAGGGGATGCTTCGGTTTTGCTGCGTTAACAAGATTAGCTTGTTGTTTTTGTGTCACGCTAATATCATTATATTGTGGTATTTTATTATTTATATACTATATGTTGTAAATTGTGGCTGTTTGTTATTTTCGGTATTTATCGGTTGTTGCGCAAAAGGTTAAACTTGGTTAAACAGTCATATGACACCTGCCGGGGTGGCGGAATTGGTAGACGCGACGGATTCAAAATCCGTTTCCCTTTTGGGAGTGAGGGTTCGAGTCCCTCCTTCGGCACCAGATTTGCTTAGAAACAAAGCGCCGGGGGCGCTTTTTTCAGCAAATCTGTTTAGCCGTGCCCCGCAGCGCAGCGAGGA
>CAZDNZ010000039.1:0-1351 GCA_964506925.1 uncultured Pseudomonadales bacterium
CCAGCGCATTATCAATATTATCCATGGACGTTCCGGCATTGGTGACGGAAGTCACGTCATCAAACTCGATCCCGAGGGCATTCAAATTCAACGGCGGAATGCGCACCTGTGCAATATCTTCGCTAAGCACAGCGCCTGTACCAATCATGAATTCCATATCCAGATCTCCCGTGCTTTGGGTAACCTCGGTACCGATAACCCCCTGCCCGACCGATATATTAAGCGTACCACTGGTTGTGCCGGTGGTTGAAACAGAGGCAAAATCCAGACGCCCCAATAATACGGGCGCACCTGCATTATCGGCATACACATCCACAAAACCAGCACCTCCCGCCAGATTCCCTGTCGGCGCACCATCCCCCAGCAATGGGCCGCCATTTACACTGTACTGAATACCTGTTAAGCCACCCAAGGTTACCCCTACCCCGTCCGAATTCGTTGGCACGGCTAAGTTACCCGTTGTGGCATTGTAACCAGTGGGAATACCCAATAAATTTGTGATAACTGTTGGCGTCAGATCTGTTCCCGCACCAGATGTATCAAACGTAGGATTGGTTACACTAACATCCGGGCCCGTTGCATCCGTTACCGTGTCCAGTATGGGGGTGGTGCGGTTAAAGGTGTTATCTAAACGAATTTTAACCCCAAAATCGGAAAAATTAACATCAAACGCTTGGCCAGCTGCCAAATTATTGCCGACACCGGCCATATTATCCAGAATAGCGGTTAAATCAAAATCCTGATTCTGGGCTGTGGTGCCATCAATCTTCTCCAGCGTCATGACCTCGGTTGTGTCGTCATAGGAAAATCTGAATGCACTATCATCAAGCACAATCTGATCATCAAAGGTAATACCAGCAATACCATCTGCCGCCAAACTACTGCCAAACGAATTCAAAAAGCTGGAGCTACCGTTAAGGAGCTTAATGCCATCAAATTCTGTATCGGCAGCAATCCGCCCTATTTCTTCTTTCAGTAGCTGAAACTCTGTATCTATCAGCTGGCGATTTGCATCGCTTAACTGACCCGATGACGCCTGCGCCGCAAGGGCTTTCATCCTTGTTAAAATATCGTTGACAGTAGAGGCGGCTCCTTCCGTGACCTGCAACTGGGAAACACTGGTACTGGCATTTAGAATAGCCTCCTCCATAGCGGCCGATTCTACTTTAAAGCCCGCAGCCAAAGCCAAGGCTGCCGTATCTTCCGACGCATTAAACACCCGCTGCCCGCTGGCAAGGCGCTCGGTACTGTTAGCAATATTTTGATTCATCTGCCGCAAACTGGTCTGCGTTGTATTCAGCGCCGGATTACTTATTATAGATATAACACTCATGAGGAACATTTACCTTTC
>CAZDNZ010000039.1:1451-9662 GCA_964506925.1 uncultured Pseudomonadales bacterium
GGTATGTTTGCCCAGCAAAATAATGTGGATGTTATTTCTAACAACCTAGCAAACACCAATACCACCGGCTACAAACAAAGAAATGCCGCCTTCAGCGATCTTATTTCTATTACCCGTGTTGGCGTGGGGTCGGTCACTTCGGCAGCCGGCACCATTGCGCCCACGGGGACTCAAATGGGGCTAGGCGTTAAACTAGGGAGCATTTACCGCACCAACACCCAAGGTGCCCTGCAAAATACAGATAATACTTTTGACCTCGCCATTCAAGGACGTGGATTTTTCCAAATTACAACGCCCAATGGCGAAACCCAATATACCCGCGATGGCACTTTCCAAATTAACGATACGGGCGAAATTGTTACAAAACAGGGATATACTCTGGATCCCGGCATTACTATCCCGCAAGATGCGCTGGATATTACCATTGCGCCAGACGGCACCATGACAGCAGATGTGAATGGTGCCATCACCAATCTGGGGCAAATTACCATTGCCATGTTTGTTAACGAAAATGGCTTATCCAGCGAAGGCGATAATCTGTTTTCTGAAACAGATGCCTCTGGTGGCGCCAACAATACCATTCCCGGCGAAAATGGCTCAGGCGAACTGCTGCAAGGCTTTTTGGAAGGATCCAACGTGGATCCCGTTACAGAAATCACACGCCTTATTACCGCCCAACGGGCTTACGAGCTAAACAGCCGTGTGCTCTCCACGGCCGATGAAATGCTGAGTTCTGTGAACCAAATAACATAGAGAAAAATAAAAATGACCAAAAGAATAAAAACTTTACATACCTATGAACGCCCTGCTCTTTGCTGGATTAGCCTGCAGCAACCAAAACCTGCCAAGGATGCACGGCCGTTTATTGCCATGATAATCTTCATATTCATGGCATTTTGCCTGCCATTTTTGGCATGGGCAGATAAGAACACCGTTGAGATTCCCGTGGTTGAACGTGCTGTCAGTGCTGGCAGCATTATCTCGGCGGCCGATATTTCTACACGGACGCTGGAAAAACGCTTTTTGCATCCCCGTATGGTCAGAGACCCAGATGAGCTATTGAATAAAGAAGCCATTCGTAACTTACGCGCTGACCACCCTGTTTACACCAGCAGCATCCGCATCCCGCCCGAAGTCCGGAAAAATACGGTTATTGAAGTTGAATATGTCGCCCCGGCTCTCACACTCCGTGGCACTGGCAAAGTATTGGAAGACGGCAGTATTGGCGATACCATCCGCATTCTAAATCCGGAATCTGGCAAAGTTATGGCCGGCGTCGTTCAAGCCAATGGGGAGGTTATCGTCCGATGAACAAAGCTATATGCCTTATTTTTGCCTGTGGTTTGGCGGCCTGCAACCAACATATGCGGCCAGAAACCAGCAGCATTACCGATAGTATGCAACAGGCCATGGCCAACCCGGTTGTGCCCACCAGTATTATTATTCCTGAAACGCCAGAGCCAGCACCGGGCTCGCTGTGGCAGCCGGGGAACAAGCAGTTTTTTAAGGATGATCGTGCCAGTGCCGTGGGCGACATGCTGACGGTTGTGATTCAGGAATCAGCCCAGGCAGCAACTGAAGCCAATACCGAAACTGAACGAACCTACGCCGGCCGCAGCGGCCTGAGTAACCTGCTCAACTTGGAAGGTTTGCTAGAAAGCCGGCATATTATCGACCCCGTGGGCGCAGCCGCCACCAATATGCTGGATACCGAAAGTAACCGCGACTTTGAAGGCGAAGGCAGCACGGAACGCAGCGATAACCTGCAGGCTTCCATTGCGGCGGTGGTAACGCAGGTTTTGCCCAATGGCTATATGGTGGTACAGGGTAAGCGGGAAGTTGTGGTGAATTACGAACTGCAGGAACTGCAATTTCAAGGTATTGTCCGCCCGGCAGACATCAGTGCCGATAATACCGTCCCCTCTTCAAAAGTGGCGGAAGCACGCATTTTTTACGCTGGCCGCGGCGTGGTGGATGAATCCCAAACCCCGCAATACGGCGTCCGTTTCATGAACCGCATTATGCCGTTTTAGGGGGTGTCAGCTTTTTTTGAGCGATATTTCATAATCGTTTATAAAAAGAAAGCTATATACATGAACAGCGACGTAAGACCATACAAAGGTATTGACGCAAACTCAAAAGAAGAGTTGGACGCGCTCTTTTTACGAATTTCAATAAAGGAATTAGCTTATTCCATTACAGCGGTACTAATTAGAAAATATATTCAAAATGAACTTAATGCTCACGATATAAAAGATGCTATTGCTGAGATTGAAGATTATTTTATGAAAAATATTGATAGTGCAGATTTGGAGAACTATGGTGAAGGTGAAAACGCTGAGGAACTAGCAAGCTTTGTTGATAACATAATAGCAAGCTGGCGGAGTTTAGGCCAAGAAACAGGTTTAGGCGTTGTCCAAAACAATGCTCACAAACTTCTAAAGGGCTGCACAGCCTTTATTGAGGATTCAAAAAAGACTATTACAGACTCCTTAGAGCTTGAAGGGTTGGACGAAGATACACAAAAAACTTTGAATCAGCTCACTAATCTTTGTGATCGCTTGGGCAGTGAACTCGATGCTTTAGAATACGTGACTTTAAGCGAAACTGAACCCGCCTAAGCCCTTCTCTGCTTCAACTGCATAATATGGCTAATCACTTTCGCGGTAACTTCATACAGTGCAAACGGAATTTCCTCGCCTAGCTCACCATTATCATAAAGTTGCCGCGCCAGAGGCGGATCTTCGTACAACGGCACATCATTACGCTTGGCAATTTCACGGATTTGCTGCGCAATAAAATCAGCCCCTTTAGCCACAATTTTTGGCGCAGCCATGCCTTCATCCGGCTTATAGGAAAGCGCCACCGCAAAGTGCGTGGGGTTGGTTATCACCACATCCGCATCCGGTACAGCTTGCATCATGCGTTGTTGTGCGGCCTGCATTTGAATTTGCCGCTGCCGCTGCTTGATTTGCGGATCCCCCGCTGTTTCCTTAACTTCGTCTTTCAGTTCCTTGCGCGACATCCGGTTTTCTTTAGTATATTCAGCCTTCTGAAACAAAAAATCCGCCACAGACATTAAAACCGTTACCGCTAAAACTGCCATCAACATCCAAATGGCCACCTCGTAAGTAAGTGCCGCCATTTCCTGCAATGTGACATCTGGCAACAGTAAAAACGCTTCTTGATACACATAAAAAATACCCCAAATAACCGCCCCTATTACAATCAGCTTCACCACCGATTTCAAAAATTCTGCTAACGATTTTAACGAAAAAAGCCGCTTAAACCCTTTCATAATCGAAATTTTCTCCAGCTTCGGCTCCACCGGCTTTGTCGAGAAAATAGGGCCGGTTTGAACAAAGCCGCTAAAATAAGCCATCACAAACAATGCACCCAGCAAGGGGGCAAGTATAAAAAACGCTTTTTCCAAAACAAGTTGCAGCGCCGCCCCCACATCAGCTGGCCCTGCCATGCGCGATGTCCCCGCCAGCTGCAGCATACCCGCCATAAGGTCGCGCATTTGGGCTAATTCCCACGGCAAAATAAACGCCACCATCAGCAACATGCCAAACAGCATGAACATATTGCCCACCTCTTTAGATTTGGGCACGTTCCCTTCTTCCCGCAGCTTATTCAGCTTACGGTCGGTCGGTTCCTCGGTTTTAGAGGACTGGTCTTCATCATCTGCCATAGCTACACCTTAAATGAATTATAATCGTTGATGAAATTAATTTTAATTATGTATATACTTCGGGCATGAATCAGCCGCGTATCGCCTTTATTATTCCCTGTTACAACGAAGCTGTCACCATTGGCGCTATGGTCAAACAATGCCAGCAAACGCTGCCCAACGCCGCCATTTATGTGTGTGACAACAACTCAACCGATGATACGGCCAGCATCGCCCACAAAGCCGGGGCAGAGGTGCTCACCGAAACCTTGCAGGGCAAGGGAAATGCCGTGCGCCGCCTGCTGGCGGACGTAGATGCAGATATTTACATTATGCTGGATGGCGATGCCACTTACGACATGGCTGCTGCTCCAAAATTAGCAGAAATTCTGCAAAAAGAGCGCTTGGATATGCTGATTGGCAAGCGCATCAGCCAACAAGAGGCGGCCTATAAATCCGTCAACAAATTTGGGAATGAAGTGATTTTTCCTTTGGTTTTTCGGCTTTTTTTTGGCAAAGGCATCACCGACTTATTCAGCGGCTACCGGGTAATGAGCCGGCGGTTTGTTAAATCCCTGCCGGTAAAATCCACTGGTTTTGAAATCGAAACCGAGCTGACCGTCCATGCTTTGCGTTTGCGGCTGCCTGTGCGCGAGGTTGAAACAGCCTATTTTGCCCGGCCACCGGGCTCTGTCAGTAAATTAGGCGCCTGGAAAGATGGCTTCAAAATCAGCGTCATGATGATCCGTCTGCTCGAGGCCGAGCGCCCCCTCACCTTTTATGGTTTAGTGGCTGGTTTTCTTGGGCTTTTGTCTATTATTTTAGCGATACCACTCCTGTTAGAATATATGGCTACCGGGCTAGTGCCACGCCTGCCAACCGCTGTTTTGTGCGCCACCTTGATGATTATGGCTTTTATGGCCACGCTCAGCGGCATTATTCTGCACGCTGTAACCCACCAGCGGCGGGAGCTTAAATACCTGACCTACCTGAACGCAGGCCAACAAAATCGTTGACAATCCGGCGGATTCGCATAGGATGCACGCCAGCAGCAGGGCGGAGTAGCTCAGTCGGTTAGAGCAGTGGAATCATAATCCACGTGTCGGGGGTTCGAGTCCCTCCTCCGCTACCATTTTTTATACTTTTTCAATGACATACTCCGAAAATCTCTCATATTATGCTGTTGCACCCTCTGTGCGGGTCGGCGAGGGTGTATCGCTATAAACAGTTGATTTTTCGGGCATGGTGCGAGGGTAGGATGCGGGTTTTGTGCGGGTGAAAAGGGAAAAAGCGGGTAGAAAGCGGGTGCAAAACAGATTCGGCGCCAATGCGTATAAAATCGCGCATAAAATTTAGTTAGCCCGCAAACATTTTTGGAATTGTGTTTGCTTTTACACTTCACTTAAATATTCCCATATTACAACTTTTGCGTGTATTTGTCAAGCAAAATTATGTATTATTTTAATGCGGCATTATTTTCAAAAAAGCTTTTGCTTTCGTTCGCGGTCTCTCATATCTTACTTGCCATGCGCCCTCTAAAACACTTGTCTCCACGCTATATTTACAACCGTCTGTGGGTTATGTTGGATGAACGCCTGCACCCGCAAAACCCATGGCTGACGCAGGATGCCGTGCGCCTTTTGCATGAAATGCTCACCCCGCACGATAAAGGCATAGAATTCGGTGCTGGCCGCAGCACCAAATGGTTTGCCCAGCGTTTACAGCATCTTACCTCTATTGAGTCTCATCCCGGCTGGTTTGAAAAAGTGCAAACAGATACCCAAGATTTAGCATCAGCAGGTCGGCTAACCTTGCATTTGTGCACAGACGAAGACAGCTGCCGCCAACAAATAGCGGCTCTGCCGGCCAACAGTATGGATTTTTGCCTCATAGACGGTGCATGGCGCGACAGTTGTGCCCTAGGCATGCTCGATAAAATGAAGGTAGGCGGCTTGTTTGTAATTGATAATGTAAACCGTTATCTGCCGCGCGACGATACCTATGCCCCGGCCACGCGCCGTACAGCTGATGGCCCATTAAACGCAACCTGGGCGCAAGTCATGGCGGCTTTGGCCAACTGGCGGCTGATTTACACCTCCAACGGGGTAACAGATACGGCGATTTGGATCAAAACAGATTACGCAAACAACTAAAATCTTTGCATATATTCTGCAGGCACCGCGATCAACATTTTTTAGTGCGGATGGTGACATGTTCAAAAATACAGCATAGACATCATGCGCAAATTTCATTACTCTAATGCAGACACAGTAAAATGATAATTAAAACTAAATCTTTGGCAATCAAAAGTGTGATTCGTTCTAGGCTTTGCCTCAGAGAGACGAACGGTTTACAAACTAAATTAACTATATATGAAAGTTTCTTTATATGGCCTTAAAATATCTTATCCAAGCATGCCGGGGCTATTTGTCCTGCCAGTTACGTCCTGAAAAACGTATTTTGCTTAATACACCATTGTTAAAACAGCGCGCGCAACAACGCTGGCTTGAGAATACGCTTGCCACAGCCATTGATGAGCGGCTGCGGGTACATTTTCTGACACAAGAGCATATGCATATTCGTAATGGCTTAGGGGAAAATATAATGTTGCTTCCCACGCAGGATAAGAATTATCTTATGTCTATGTTTTTGGGGGTATTTGAGCCACAAGTACATGAACTACTGGCACAAGTTAAACAAAAAAAATATCAAGCGGTCGTTAATATAGGTTCTGCAGAAGGCTATTATGCTGTCCTTATGGCTAAACTGTGGCCTCAAGCAACTGTCCAGGCTTACGACATTAAACCTGAGATGCAGCAACGTACGTTAGCTTTAGCTAAACTTAACAAAGCAGACAGCCACATGGAGATAAGTGGCTTGTTTCATTTCCAAGATCCCGCAGCCTACCCTAATAAACCCTCACTTTTTTTGATAGACATTGAAGGCTGTGAAAGAGAAATGCTGGACGTGCCGCACCTGTTTAAACAACACGATATGATTTTAGAAATGCATGAAGGCTTTATTTCTGATATTGATCTTGTAGATCAATTTACAGAAACATTCGGCAACACGCATCAAATCACTATCAAACAGATGCAAGATCTGGATTTTGCCAAGTATGGCAATATATCAGAGCTAACCAGCTTTGAAGCAGGCTTGCTTACCTTTGATAATCGCGCCATCAAAACAAGTTATATGCTTTTAGAAGCGCACCGTTAATCAGCGACAGGTTTGCTCATAAAGTCAAAGGTATGCCGCTTAAACGGGCTCACCTCAACCCGAAAATCTGGAGAAAGTTCTGGTATGGCATGAGGTTTAAATAAGCTATAGGCCGGCAATTTTTCAAAATCAACGAATATCGTCTCTGGTGTATTGGCCCACCCCAAAATAAACAACCCGCCGGGCTTTAACACCTGATAGGCCTGCGCCAGTGCCTGCTGAATCTCGGCGGGGTCATTCAGGCCAAAGCCAATCAGCCCGTTATACATCACCACATCAAACTGCTGGGAACTATAATATTGATCCAGCGTACAGACCGAACCCACCGTATGCAGCCCCGGGTTGCCATAGCGCGCCAGCCTAGGGTTCATATCTATGGTGTGCAGCCGTTGGCCGGGCAACAGGCGCGGATAATGCCAAGTATAAATCTCGACGCCGGCAAATAAAATATCCTGCACGTTGGCACAACTGGCCAGATAGCCAAAAATCTGCTGTTCCAAAAACGTGCGATCTGGCTTACGCATGGGCGTGGGTATGCCCAGATAAAAGCACGCGGGCAACACCACATAATGGTACACCCGTAACCACGGGTAGCGCAGGGCTTTCCATAACAGAGTTAAAGGGCCATGGGTTTGCAGGGTCTGTTTTATTTTATGCTTCAGGGACATGTTGTGGCTTTCTTGTGGCGTAATAAACTCCCGCTAGGCAGGTTAGGGTCAGGCAGGTATCGGCAACAACCTTAGCATAAATTAGGCCGGTTACACCATATTCAGGTATCCACAGCCAACTCAGGGTAGCGCTCAGCCCAATGTTCAGGGCGGTGAGCACTACACTCAGGTGCAGGGCATGCGCCACAAAAAGCCCCTGCAACAAAATACCATGGCTGCTTTGTACCACCACCCGCAGCAACAGCAGGGGCAGCAAGGGCAATGCGGCCAGATAAGCCGCATCAAATATATAGGGCGTTAGCAGGGGCACCACCATAAACACCAGCACTGCCACAGCCGCCACACATGCGCTGAGTGCAGCCTGATACACCAGCATCCGGTTGCGGAAAATCCAGCGGTTTTGCTCGTAAAAGCGCCCGAGCTCTGGCAGCCAGTAGGCCGCCAGCGGTGCCTGAATTAATGCTGCTGCATTGGCAAATAACAAGGCAAAGCCGTACAGGCCGGCCGTGGTGGTATCGGCCACCATATAATCCAGAAAGACAGCATCCAGCTGCATGGCAATGGCAGCCAAAGCATTAATCAGAAAAGACAGAGGCCAATAGGCCCGCACAATACTTTTTTCGGTAGGGGTAAAGGTGGGCGATGCGGGCG
>CAZDNZ010000040.1:0-2357 GCA_964506925.1 uncultured Pseudomonadales bacterium
CCACGCACCAGTCGGTCGGTCACAGTTTTCAGGTTGCTGGCTGTTTCGCCAAAGTTGGCAATCATTTCGCCTGTTTTTGCCTCGTTACCGGAAAGCATGGTTTTTAAGGAGGCCGTACTTGCCTGCAGGTTGCCTACAATCTCGCGGATGCTGCCCTCTTGCACTTCCTCGTTCAGCACCTGATCCAGTCGGCTGGAAAAACCTTCAAAATTATTCACAATATTTTGCAGCTTCTGAGCATTTTCCGGCCCACCAATCGCCAGCTTTAGGGCGCCGGTGATGGCTTCCAGATCGGCAGCAATTTTATTAAAGTTACCCGCAATATTATCGGAAGATGCGGCGGAAACGCTGGGGATGGTGGAGGTATTAGCCGCCAGTTTTTCGGCACCATCCGGCTGCGGTGCTGCCACCAGATTCAGAAACTTTTGCCCAATAATTCCATCGCTGGTGATTTGAGCTTGCACCGAGGCCGGTAACGGAATATCCGACTCGACATTAAACTGAACAATCGCACGGCCATCTGACGCCAGCTGAATATCTTTCACGGTGCCCACATCTACCCCGGCAATCCGCACTGGGGCGCCAATCAGTAACCCCTGAACATTATTGAAAGACGATTCCAGTTGGCGTTTTTCCTGCTGCAGGCTGTCGTTAAGCACGCCACTCTGCATGGATAACCAGCCGAGCCCACCCAAGGCCGCAATAACCAGGATACCGACTTTTGTTTCTGCTGATGCCATATAATTTTACCTTCTCTTTTTGGGTAGTTTACCAAATTAATTTTTTTTCACACTCATTTTTATAGGTCCATCGGAAGAACCGTTGATAAATTGCACCACATAGGGGTTATCCGACCTTTGAATCTGTTCTGGTGTGCCCGTTTCCAGAATTTTTCCTTCGTACAGCATCCCAATACGGTTACCAATTTTATAGGCACTTTGCATATTGTGCGTAATAACCACACTGGTAACGCCTAAATCCTTTTGCAGTTTTAAAATCAGATTATTAATCACATCTGCCGTGATGGGGTCAAGCCCGGTGGTGGGCTCATCGTAAAACACAATTTCCGGCTCATGACAAATCGCCCGCGCCAGCCCAACTCGCTTACGCATACCGCCGGAAAGCTCATCCGGCATCAGGTCGGCCACATCGGCAGCCAAGCCCACCTGCGCTAATTTATGGATGGCGGTATCCTTGGCTTTGCGCCGCCGCATTTTTTGCTGTTCCAGCAAGGCGAAGGCCACATTCTCCCACACAGTAAGGGAATCAAATAGGGCGCCAGATTGAAACAACATACCAAATTTCTGCATTTGCTTCATACGGGCGCGGCCATGTAAATGGGTGGTTACTTCGTCATCCACCATAATTTTACCAGCGGTGGGCTCCATAAGCCCCAGAATACACTTCAGCAAAACAGATTTTCCGCTGCCAGAACCACCAATAATTACAAAGGTTTCGCCCGCTTGTACATCTAACGTAATGCCCTGAATCACTTTTTTGGCGCCAAAGGCTTTTTCCACCTGCCGGAGTTGCAGTTTATTCGTCATTTTACAGCCCCTCCATATTCACAAACAAGGCCGTAATAAAGTAATCTGCCACCAAAATAGAGACCGAGGCATACACAACCGCCACCGTTGTGGCACGCCCCACACCCAAGGCACCACCGCCAGCGGTAAAGCCTTTGTATGTGCCCATGAGCCCAACAATCAAGCCAAATACCAGCGCCTTTACCAGCCCCATAACAATATCGGAAAGGCCGATGGCTTCAAATGCGCTGCGGGCAAACAGGTGCCCCGGCATATCCAGCACTTGGGTAGCCACCACATAGCCACCGCCAATGCCCACAATATTCGCCAAAATCACCAGCAGGGGCAAAGTAAACGCACAGGCCAGCACCCGTGGCGTGACCAGATATTTAATCGGGTTGGTGGCCAACGTCACCAAAGCATCAATTTGTTCGGTCACCCGCATCGTCCCCAGCTCTGCCGCAATAGAGGCCCCTACCCGACCAGCAACCATTAACGCAGCCAGCACCGGGCCAAGCTCCCGCAGGATAGACAACGATACTAATTTCCCTAGCTGAGAATCGGCCAGCACCGCATTGCCAAGCCCGTTATAACTTTGTAATGCCAACACCCCGCCAGTAAAAAATGCGGTAAGAATCACAATGGGCACCGATTGGAACCCCACACGCTCGGCCTGTTGGATGGCTTGGCGCAGGGAAAAACCCAGCATATGCCGCAGCGTCACCAAGAAAAAGCAGGTAATAGCACCCACCTCTTTTACCAAGCTGATGGTCAGCCGACCCAGTGCTGCAAAGGGATTCATAAGCTAAAGCAACCTTTTTTACGATTTTT
>CAZDNZ010000040.1:2457-9465 GCA_964506925.1 uncultured Pseudomonadales bacterium
CGACCCAGTGCTGCAAAGGGATTCATAAGCTAAAGCAACCTTTTTTACGATTTTTTCCGACAATTTTGGCGATAGAATAGCCATATTTAGCCGTACTTCATCAATTTTTCTGCATTCAGAGCATATGAGATTGCTGGCAGGCTGTCAAACGTTAGGCTTAGTGATGTAAATCCAGGCTATAAAAGCGGGTAATCTGCTCTTCAAATTTAAGAGGGATGCTGCCCACGGCGCCTTTCCGGTTTTTAGAAATAATCAGTTCAGCCTTGCCGGCCACTTTTTCCAACCGCTCACGGAGTTTAAATTGCTCTTGCTGATCTTTGTCGCCATCTATGGTTGCTAAACCTTCGGAGGTTTCCATCACCCCCATCTTTTGTTTCAGGTAATATTCCTCGCGATACAGAAACATCACAATATCGGCATCCTGCTCAATCGAGCCCGATTCACGCAGGTCGGAAAGCTGCGGGCGCTTATTATCGCGCTGCTCCACCGCCCGCGACAGCTGGGATAAAGCCACTACCGGAACATTCATTTCTTTGGCAATGCTTTTCAGCCCCATGGAAATTTCGGAGATTTCCTGCACCCGATTTTCCTGCGAACGGGCACTCCCCCGCAAAAGTTGCAGATAATCCACTACCAGAATGCCAATATCGTACTGTTGTTTCATCCGGCGCGCACGGGCGCGCAACACGTTAAGGGTTAGGGACGGTGTATCATCAATAAAGAAAGGCGTTTCAGATAATTCAGCGGCGGCAGACTGTAACGTGCCCCACTCCCCGTCTGTTAAGTCGCCAGTCATAATTTTGCGGGAATCAATCCCGCTGGAGCTGGACAGCAACCGGCTGGCAAACTGATCGGCCGACATCTCGAGGCTAAAAATGCCCACAGGCTGGCCGCCCTGTTTGTTGCGCCGCTTTTCCGAGGCAATATGCTCCAGCACATTTAGGGCAAAGGCTGTTTTTCCCATGGCTGGCCGCGCCGCCAGAATAATAAGGTCTGAATTTTGGAAACCACCCAGTTTTTTATCCAGCTCGCCAAAACCACTGGGCACACCCACCACGCCAGTGCCATGTTTTTGGGCATCCTCGGCATTCTGAAGCACAACACGCAATGGCTGGTGGAGGGAGGTAATCTGCACCCGGCCACTGCCGCTTTCCGTGAGGGCGAATAACTCGCTGCTTGCGCCCTCCAGCAGGGTATGGGTTTCTTCCAGTTGCTCGGTTTGCAGGGCATCCTGCCACAGGCGCGTGCCCACCTGCATTAGGCTGCGACGCAGATAATACCCATGAATTTGTTCGGCCAGCCCGCGGACATCCTGCACATATTGTCCATTTTCCATCATATCCAGCAAGTGCTGGTTCAGGTTAAAGTCTTTATCTGCCGCGAATGTACTGCCTTTAAGTTTTTCCACCACCAGCACCGGCGTGGCTTCGAACCCCTTATTAACCAAATTTTCAATGACCTTAAACACCTCGGCATGAAAAGGGACATAAAAATGCGTGGCTTCCAGTTTCCCGGCAATGTCGTCCAGCTGTTTATTATTAAACATCAGCGCACCCAGCACCCCTTGCTCGGCGGGAATAGAATGCGGCGGCTGAACATCCTGCTGCTCGGTGCGGCTCAGCGCCGTGCTACCGGCGACAGCTGTACTCAGGGCACTTACATTTTGGGCGCTTACATTTTCCATGGCGTTATCCTATATTATAAAAGCAAAATTTCATAGAAAATACCCCTGAAAAAAACAGCGCCCCAATGGGGCGCTGCATGGTACAAAGTACGCAAGACATGGTTTTTGTCTCGCGCTAGGTACTCAGGCGCACCACATGCACCTGTAGGGGCACAATCACTTCTGGATGCAAGAATAATTGCACGGTGTGGGTGCCCAGTTCCTTCATCGGCTGGCCGATTTGAATGAGCCGACGGGGTACAGTATGCCCTTGCTCGTCCAGCGCGCTTTCAATATCTCTGGATTTAACACTCCCATACAAGACCCCTGTTTCGGAAGCAGCTCGCATAATGCTTACAGCAACATCCTGCAAAGTTTCCGCCTGCTCGGTAGCAGCCTGCTTAGAGGCGGCAGAGTTTGCCTCACGCTCGGCGCGTTCGGCCTCAAACCGCGCACGGTTTTCCGTGTTGGCCAATACAGCTTTCTGGCGTGGTAATAAAAAGTTTCTGGCGTAGCCGCGGGCAACGGCAACTTCGTCCCCCATTGCGCCCACCCCCTGAATGTGTTCCAGTAGAATAACCTGCATGATATTTTCCTTCTCTTACGGCTGTTTCAGTGTTGATACAGCATTAGTACTGGTTACGGTTTGTGTAAGGCAGCAGCGCCAACATCCGGGCGCGTTTAATCGCCTGCGCCAGCTCCCGCTGTTTACTGGCAGATACGCCAGAAACATGGCGCGGCAAAATCTTGCCTGTATCTGAAATAAACCGGCTGAGCGTACGAACATCCTTATAGTCAATCTCGCGGCCACGTGGCCCGCTGAATGGGCAGCCTTTTTTCCGCTGAAAGTAGGATTTACCCAATAAACGGGGGGTGTGCTTAGGGCGACCATCCGGTGTTAAGCTATGATCACGCCGTGGGCGACTTTCTGTGGTTTTATCCGTTGTATCGTCTGTTTTGTAATCTGTTTTGTAAGATTTCTTTTCAATCATTGGTATATCCCTCCCTTATGCGGCTTCATCGTCTATGGGGTTGTTTTTGTGCTTCATCATGACAGACGGCTCGGCTGTCAGTGCATCCATTTTCACAACATGATGCCGAATGACATCGTCGGACAGGTTCAAAATCCGTTCTAACTCGCGGAGGGCATCGCCATTGGCCTGCACACCCAACAGGGTGTAATACCCTTTTTTGTGCTTGCGAATGGGGTAGGCCAGTGTCCGCAGGCCCCATTGTTCGGTGGTGATAACCCGGCCAGCATGGCTGGTAACGGCTTCAGCAAAACGCTTGGCATTTTGATCCACCTGATTGGTAGCAACATCGGGACGTGTGATATACACGACTTCGTAGGCGTTCATATTTCGTCTTCCTTTTGGTTTCAACAGCCAATTTTTTATATACACAAATCAGCAAGGTGGCCTCTTATAGAGGGAACTTTGCGACACGTCAAGCCTTGGGGGCATAAATGTATTCATTGCGGTTTTTGTGCTGGCTGTTGTGCTGGCTGTGGCCTGTCAGAAATGGCAAGGTTCTCTTTGCCCGCTACGCCATAAAAAAGCAGGAAGAGCAGAAAGGAAAAATTATGCCACGCACACCACAACTTTTACCCGCCCAACGCAAAAAAGCGGTTGGTGAAGGTTTTGATATTGAAACCAGCCCTATCAGCTGGATTACCTGCGTGTACGATGCAGGTGTGGTGATTGATCCCCAACAACACCAGCCTGCTGCGCCGGAAATTCCCCGTGGTATGCCAGTGGATGTGCCCAGCCCCCAAGCTTTACATTAAATTATTTTATATCATTCTACTCGTCAGAGCTGCAAAGGGCATTATGTAAATTACTTTGCTTGCATTCTTGAACTATTTCCTAGCCTTTTTGGCTGCTTTAAATTCAGCCGCCATGGTGGCAAAATCGGGCACTTCTATAGCGTAGGAGTTGCTCTCCATCATTTTTGCGATGGTATAAGCCGTGAGCTGGCAGTAGGGTTTGCCGGTCAGGTCTTCCATTTTATTCACGCCGCCGGCATTGATGGTATTGATTTCAGACAACACCCGCTCGCCATTATCGTTCAGCAGACAATCCACCCCATACAGGCCAATGCCATGCCAACGCATGATGGGATCCAGCTTTTTGATGATGGTATGCTCGCGGTCGGAGATTTCCACTAAAGAATAGCTGCCCCCCTTGGCCACATTACACTGCCAGTTTTCTGGCCCAGGTACCCGCTGAAACGCGCCCAGAATTTTGCCATTGAGCACCAGAATCCGGTTATCCGACTGTTTGCCCTCGGGCGGGTTCAGATAGGGCATCATCAGGCAGGGGCCGCCTTGATCGATAAACGTTTGTACATCTTCCTTGCTGGAAAAATCGGTGCTGCCATTGGTACGCCAGCGTACCACACCATTGCCGTGGTGGCTCCACCAGCTTTTCAATACAATGCCGTTCTCGTGCTGCGCCATAAACTTTTCGGCACTGTTTCCGCTGCGACAAATCGTCACAGGAGGCATTAAGTTGCCCAGCACATCTTCCAGCGATTTCAAAAACAGCTTGGTGGAGGTATGCACCAACCCTTTTGGTTTGTTAAACATAAACTTACCCCGAAACTTACGCGCCACATAACGCAGGAATTCGTGGGTAACTGGGTGATTCATTTTAATAATCACCCCATCAAAATCCTTTAAGGCCATGGGTTTACGTTTGTAGCGCCGCACCTGATCCAGCGCAAAGTTTTCATCGCACTGGCGCACGGTTAGGGCACTGCAGGCGGGATCCAGCGCAAAGAAAAACGAGCCATTTGTGCTATCGCCCCGGTCGACCAGATAGACATGATCTATCTGCGGGCATTGGCACATTTCCCGAATTAACGGAAAGATGGATTCCTTACCATTATACAATTTCGTATCCGTCATAAAGAGGATGTTTTTTCCCACAATCTTATCTCCTTCTGGTTTACCCTGTGCGGGCATGACCATCATTTTTTACGTATCCACCAGCATGCCGGGCGCGAGGGCCTCGGGTTCTAGGGCATAGCTGTTTGCGTTTATCATCCTTACCAGTGTTTTGGCAACCAGTTCGCAATAGGGCTTGCCCGTAAACTCCTGACATTTGAGAAAACCGCCCACATTCGCAGAATTAATTTCAGAGAGCACCCGCTCGCCTTTATCGTTCACCAAACAGTCAATGCCATAAATGCTGATACCATGCCAGCGCATAATGGGGTCGAGGCGCCGAATAATCTCAATCTCTCGCTCGGTTGGGTCAACAAACTGGGCTTTGCCACCGGCAGATAAATTACATTGCCATGTTTTGCCCGGCACCCGTTGATAAGTGCCCAGAATCTTGCCATTCATCACCAGTAGCCGGTTATCCGATTGTTGGCCATCGGGCGGGGTCAGAAACGGCATGATGAGGCAAGGCCCGGTTTGATTCAAAAACAGCTGCACATCTTCTTTGGTTTCAAAATCGGTACTGCCACTCGGGCACCAGCGCATCACACCATTGCCATGGAAAGTCCACCAGCTTTTGAGCACCACACCATGCGGATGCTGCTGGGCAAATTTTTCGATATTTGCGGCGCTTTGGCTCACGATTACCGGGGGCATCAGGTCACCCAGCACATCTTCCAACGATTTCAAAAACAGCTTGGTGGAGGTATGCACCAGCGCTTTGGGGCGGTTGACAATAAACTTACCCCGAAATTTACGGGCAATATAACGCAAAAAGTCGCGGCTGAGGGGGTGATCCATCCGCAGCCATACGGCATCGAATGTGCTGAGGGGTATGCTCTGGCAAGGATATACTTTGCCGTTAAAGCTGTAATCCGCATCCGGCTCAAACACAGAAAGGGCCTGACATTCCTCATGCAGGGCATAAAAGAAAGATGCATTCATGGAATCGGCACGGTCGGCCACATAAACAGCCGTTACCTCAGGCGCTTGGCGTAAATGGTCAATAATCTGATACAGGGATTCGGCCGGACTATGGGTTCGGCGATCCGTAATGACGAGAATCTTAGACAACGAAAAACTCCTTTTATGGATGAGACGAGTTGAATGGATTGAAACAAAATCCTTGCCATAACTCAAGGGATAAGTTATGAACAGCCCAGCATTGCTGAAACAACACGGTTTTTAAATGATTTTATACCGTTTTTTATTCGTTGTTTTGCCAATGCCCGCGATATACCGATGGTAGATTTAAGGTATATCGTCCGTAACAACGGCTGAATCATGCACCATGGTTCGCACAAACAGGAGATATTATAATGGCAGCACGGATGCGCCTGGCCCGCGGTGGCCGGAAACACGCCCCTTTTTACAACATTGTTGTGGCCGATAGCCGCAGCCCACGTGATGGTAAATTTATTGAAAAAATTGGTATTTATAACCCATTAGCACGGGGGCAAGATCCTGTGTTCAAACTAGACGAAGACCGCGCCGCGGCTTGGTTTGGCCATGGCGCCCTAGCAACCGACGGCCTGGCACGCCTGATGGTGAAGCATGGCGTAGGGCCACAAGCCATCCGTGACGATTTTAGCAAACGCCGCGATGGCCGAATTGCCGTGAAGCAGAAGGAAGCCGACGCTAAAGCGGCAGCCGAGGCTGCTGCCAAAGCGAAGGAAGAAGCTGAGGCCGCTGCTGCCGCTCAGGCCGAAGAAGCAGAAGCTGCCGCAGAGGCTGAAACACCAGAAACAGCAGAAGCTGATGACACCAGCAAAGCCAGCTAATATTTGCGTGGCGGCCATTGTGGCTGCCCACGGCCTGAAGGGGGAGGTGAAACTCAAGGTGTTTCTGGATGATCCAGCAACGCTGCCCACCCTCCCCCTGCTTTTGGCTGGAGAGGCGGTTCAAATCAGCCGCTTCAAGCCTGCCCCCCGCAACCAATGGATTGCCCAGCTGCATACCCTCCCCAATCGGGAAGCGGCCGAGGCCGCCATCGGGCAAGAGCTTTACTGCCCCCGCAGCAACATTGTTGACCATGAAGATACCACCTTATATGCGGATTTAATCGGCCTACCTGTTTTGTGGCCCGATGGATCTGCCGCTGGTGTAGTGCAGCACGTTTTTTATAATGGCGCCCACGATGTGCTGGAAATTGCGGCGAACGACCACACGTTTATGGTGCCCTACGCCGCTGAATTTGTGGAGGCCACCTCTGCTAGCGCCATCACCCTGCGCACCGCCGCCCAAGAACTGGCAGCGCTGTAAGCACTTTCTGCCCAAACGCGTTAAAACCTGTCTGGCAAGGTTGCCCAAAAAATTTTGGCTATATACCTGCGCGCGCTTAGCCTTACTTTTTCGTCTGCCAGCTGGCGGGCCATAAAAACCAGGATTTAACAAACAAAAA
>CAZDNZ010000041.1:0-9301 GCA_964506925.1 uncultured Pseudomonadales bacterium
AAGAAAGCTGAAAAATTTACCACCGAAGCCATGCAGCGGATGGTGAATTAAATATATTATTTTGCTATAAAAAGTTAACTTATTTATAATTAAAAGTTAGTGGGGAGAGCCGAGCTAAGTGAATCAATCTCAGCTTCGCGCCCTTCTTTCTTGAGGAATTCTATTAACATAAGAATTCTTTTCTTTTGTTCTTCTTCAATAGTTGCAAGGGACACTCCACTAAGCGCTCTTAATCTTGGTGAGAATTCTTCGCATCTTATGCCATCATGACCTATAGATCTTGCTGCCTGGGGACGACTACTACTCATAACTTCTCCTTTTTCGTATACATATTAGTGTTCTTAAATAGATATAATGCAACAGCACGGGCTTTTGCAAGTGGGTGTGGAAAAAATAATTTGCAATTTGCCATTTTATTGTATAGGTTCTGCCCCAGCTGAATGAAAACTGACACAGTAAATGGGAAGCCTAAATAGCATGAAACCACAAATTCACCCAGATTATCACATGATTACCGTTGAAATGACGGATGGTACAACCTATAAAACCCGCACAACTTGGGGCAAAGAGGGTGAAACCATGAAGTTGTTGATTGATCCCACCTCGCACCCAGCCTACACAGGTAAGCGCCGCGTGATGGACCAAGCAGGGCGGATTGATCGCTTTAATGCGCGGTATGGCCGGAAAGCAGATGCTTAGGTTCTATATAAATTAAAAACTAAAAATGCCCCAAGATGGGGCGTTTTTTTATGCCAAAAGTTTACTTGCCAGCTTAAATTTGCTCCAAAGCACCTAATTCATCTTGCGAGAAGACCTTGCGCATATCTATCAGAATAATCATACGGTCTTCATGATGCGATATGCCTTTAATATATTCGGCTCCAATAGCGCCAGCGACCATGGCCGGTGGCGGCGATACTGATTCGGACGGAATACGCCCAATATTGGGGATATCATCCACAATAATGCTCACAAGTATGCCGCGCATCTCGATCACAATCATGCAGCTTTCTTGGTCAACCTCTTTAGGTTCTATGCCAAAACGCTTGCGCATATCCACCACAGGAATAATTTGGCCACGCAGGTTAATCACACCTTCCACAAAAGGAGGCGCCTGCGGGACGGGGGTAACCTCTACAATACGGATAATCTCGCGTACATCTGTAATGGGCAGGGCAAATTCTTCCCCCAATAAGCGAAATGTCACCAAATGCAGGAACTCATCGGTGGTGGCGGCGGCAGTATGGTATGTATTTTTGCTATTCATGATGTTTTTTATTTTTTACAGAATAAAGCATACCTCATCCCTCCACAGAAAGACAAGTTTTTCAAACGCAATTTCACTTAAAAAAGTTGTTGTGGTTATCGGCCTATCCTGTGGCCGCATCTCCGTGGTAGTATCATGCGGTATGGATAAATCGGATTTACCCGTGGCCGCATTGGAAAATGCCCTGAAAACAGTGACACCGGTGCAGATGTATGGCACCGTATGCAGTGTTTCGGGCCTCCGGATTGCTTGCAAAGGGTTACACCAAACCCCCATTGGGGCACGCTGCCAGATTGTAGATATGCACGATGTGGCTCAGATGGCCGAGGTTGTGGGGGCAGATAAAGATATGATCTTTCTGATGCCTTATGGCGTGTTGGATGGCGTGGCTGTGGGTTGTCGGGTATATCCTATGCAATCTGCGCCAACCGTACGCCTGAATCACAGTATTGTGGGGCGGGTGCTGGACGGGCTGGGTCGGCCTGTGGATGGTATGGGGCGTTTCTCGGATGCTGGTGGCCGCGAGCAACCTTTGAAAGCAGCCGCACCGCCGGCGCATGCGCGGCAGCCTGTTGGCGCCAAGCTGGATGTAGGTGTGCGGGTAATGAATACCCTATTACCCCTCTGTCAGGGGCAGCGGCTGGGCGTGTTTGCTGGTTCTGGTGTGGGAAAATCTGTCTTAATGTCCATGTTGGCGCGGCATAGTCAGGCCGAAATCAATGTTATTGGTTTGATTGGCGAGCGGGGGCGCGAGGTGCGGGAATTTATTGATGAACAGCTGGGCGAGCAAGGTATGAACCGGAGTGTGGTGGTGGTGGCCACATCGGACGAGCCTGCTCTGATGCGCCGGCAGGCAGCCTACCTAACCCTGGCCATTGCCGAATATTTTCGCGATTGTGGCTTGCAGGTTATGCTGATGATGGACTCTGTTACCCGGTTTGCTATGGCACAGCGGGAGATTGGTTTAAGTTTGGGCGAGCCACCCACCACACGCGGCTATACGCCAAGTGTTTTTGCCGAGTTGCCCCGCCTGTTGGAACGTGCTGGCCCAAGTACTGGCAAAGGCAGTATTTCTGGCATTTTCTCGGTGCTGGTTGAAGGCAGTGATATGGATGAGCCTGTCGCAGATGCTGTACGCGGGATTCTGGACGGGCATATTGTTTTGTCGCGCAAGCTGGCAGAGCGGAATCATTTTCCTGCCATTGATGTGTTGCAATCCATCAGCCGGATGGTGCCGAAGTGTTTAACAGATGAAGAAAACCAATTGGTGCAGCAAGCGCGGCAATATTTAGGGGTTTACGAAAATATGGCCGAGCTTATCCGTTTGGGGGCATACCAAAGCGGGAGTGATCCAGAAGTGGATAAAGCCATCCAATACCACGAAGCATTAGCGGCCTTTTTGTGCCAGCAGCCTGAGGAAAAAGCGGATATGACAACAAGTTTTGCTCAGTTGAAACAAGTATTTGCGCAGGGGTAATATATTATGTCTTCCTTGCCGGTTTTAGTTAAGCTTGCGCAGAAAAAGTTGGAAGACGCCCAAAAACACTTGGCCGCACTCGCGCAAGAGATTGAGCGGGTAGAGGCTGCCCAGCGCCAACTTTTTAAGGATGCCGAGGCCGCCCATACCATAGCACAACAAACAGATCATCCGCTGGCGTATCAAGATGCAGGTCATGCCGCCATGCACGCGCGGCAGGAAAATATGGCATTGGAAGCGGTAAAAGATTTATTTCGTCAGAAACATGCAGAACAGCTGGAGGTTATGCGCCAACTGTTTGCCGAAAAAAAACGTTACGAAGTATTGCTGGACGTACAGCAGCAGGCGGCAAAAAAGCAGCGGGAACATAAACAGCAGGCAATGTTGGAGGATTTAACGAATCGGCCTAAATAAACGACGATGTCTGCGTGAGTTCATGCAGACCAAACAGGGGATAGTATCAAGCTGAAAAATATTTGCGGGTTTTTTGGGCGATGGCCACCAACGATAGCATAACGGGCACTTCCACTAACACGCCAACCACAGTGGCTAAAGCGGCGCCAGAATGCAGCCCGAATAAACTGATAGCTACCGCTACGGCCAGTTCAAAAAAGTTGGAAGTCCCAATAAGTGCCGCTGGCGCCGCCGTACTAAAAGGTACGCGCCACAAGTAGCCCCAACCATAAGCTATGGCAAAAATACCGTAACTTTGTATGATTAAGGGGATGGCAATCAGCAATATAACCAGTGGTTGGCCTACAATGGTTTCGGCCTGAAACCCAAATAACAATATAACCGTGGCCAGTAACCCTATAATAGAAAATGGTTTTATGCGTGCTGTAAAGGCATCTATGCGTTGGTGATTGTGGGTATTATCCAGCTTTTTACGGGTGATATACCCAGCGATTAATGGGATGAGAACGTACAGTACCACCGAAAGCATGAGTGTTTCCCAAGGCACCACAACATCTGTTACCCCCAGCAGCAGCATCACCAATGGGGCAAAAGCAAAAATCATGATGACATCATTCAGCGAAACCTGCACCAAGGTATAGTTGGCATCCCCTTTTACCAACTGGCTCCAAACAAAAACCATGGCGGTACAGGGCGCTACCCCCAACAAAATCATGCCGGCAATATAGGCCTTGGCATCCTGTGGGCTGACGAGCCCTGCAAAAATATATTCAAAAAATACAATACCCAGTGCCGCCATGGTGAAAGGCTTTATCAGCCAGTTGACCACTAAAGTAATACATAAGCCCTTTGGTTTTCTGCCCACATCCTTAAGGGAGGCAAAATCTACGTTCACCATCATAGGGTAAATCATCACCCAGATAAAAAGCGCCACCACCAAATTTACGCTGGCATATTCCAAAGCTGCAATGGCCTGAAATACCGCGGGCAGAGCCAACCCCAGCCCCACACCAGCCACAATACACAGCCCCACCCACAGGGAAAGATAGCGTTCAAATATACCGAGGGGAGAGGTGCTTTGTTCAGTCATTTTTTTCCTCATCATTTGGGGCGTTGTCGTTCCAGTGTTACCAGTTGCTTTAAGCCACCTGTGTGGTGAATGGTTAGGCTTACCTTTACCTGATGGGGCAGAAGGGTATCATAAAAGGCTTCTATGATCTGCGTGCCTAGGCTTTCCCACGTTGTGGCTTTATGTGCATTGATGGTTTTTAGCCATGCGAACATATCTGTTGGCGTTAGTACCTCTCGGTCGGGCGTATATATCACTTCCAATATGGCTTCACCGGGTAGGGTTTGGTGTGGTATAGGGCTCATTAAGGTCACGCCCGCCATGCTCTCTGCGGGTGAATAAGCCGTGGTGGATGGTTTGAGTGATGCCATAAATGCCTCTTTATACAGTATATTTTGCCGTGCCGGGGGGTTGTTTCAGGTAAGCAATGGCCGTAGAGCGGGATTTATCTTGCTTAAATAGGTGGCGCAGGCTGTAAATATTCTCGGAATGTCCTAGCACCAGCAGCCCATCTGCATTTGTAGCATTGTAAATATTTTCAACAACTTGTTCTTTAGAGGCATCATCAAAGTAAATCAGGATATTCCGGCAGATGACAATATCAAAATGCCCCAAGCTGCCAACACGCATTTTATCCATCAGGTTGACTTCCTTAAATGTGACCATATTCCGAACATCTTGGCTCAGGGTATAGGCGCTGTTTTCTTCATCGGTTGTAAAATATGTGGCCAGTTGGGCTGGCGGAATATTCCTAACGGCGTATTTACGATACACACCGGCGCGCGCTTTACGAATAGCCTCGGTACAGATATCCGTGCCGACTAACTCTATCGTGAGCTGCTTATCTAGGCCGGCTTCTTTTATCATAAGGGCAATGGTATAGATTTCATCGCCTGTACTGGCGGCACAGCTCCAGATGCGTAAGCGTGTCTGACGTTTGGATTTTTTCAGGTAAATCATGGGTTGCAGCACTTCTTCACGAAAGGCTTCCATCTGGGGTTGATGCCGGTAGAAGAATGTTTCATTGATGGTAATTTCATCAATCATGAAGCCGTATTCCATATTCCCTGATGGGCTGTTTAGGTATTGCCAGTAGCTTTCAAAAGAATCCAGCCCCAGGGCTTGGCAGCGGTTGTTTAACTTGGAGGCCAAAAAATAGTTTTTATTTTCCTCAAAACGAATACCAGAAAATTTATAGATCATGTCGGCAAATCTGGAAAATAACAGGCTGGAAAGCTCAGGCCTTTTGGGGCGTGCCGGTTTATCAATCACGCCTTGGTCAATGGGGGTTGTGTTGGTGCTGTCAAAGGTCATGAGAGGTTAACCGCTATATTTTGTTTTTTTCCAGTTTACACAATATAGTGGTTTTGACCAGCTATAAACAGCGGTTTATGCACGTGCCGGGTGGGATGGTTGCAGCAATGTCATGGGATCAAATGGCATGGTTTCTACAGTCTGGAACTGAATATCGCCGGTTAATTCCAGCTCGGTGAGTATGGTATAAAGGGCTTGGCGTAACTGTTGCCGAAACGCATTGTCGGTTTCGGTATAGGTGCGTAATTTAAGCTGAATGTGTTGTTTGTGCATTAAACCATCCAGTTGCACAATGCCGAGCTGGGTTAAATTTAATTGCATGATGAAACGAACCTGCCCTTTGTCATCCCCCTCTTGATCATGCTTGCGCCAGAAAAAACCACCCTGCCGATGGGCATTTTCCGGGTTTTCCATAAAGGGAAACAATAAAGCCCGCCAGCCATCTGGTGCATCTGTACGTTGTTGAAAAAGCTGAACATTCTGTAAATCTGGTGCTATATCAACCCCAATACTGCGCAAAAATTGTACGGTTTCATCGCCCAGAAAACGCTCGGAAACCAAGGTCATCATGGCATCGGCCATTTGGGGCAGGGTGGGCAGCAAAGTATGCGGTTGCGGGATATTCGCCTGCGCCTGCGGCAGTAGGTCGGGCCGATATTGTTGCAACATGCTAAGGGCATGTTTTAAGTTAGCAAAATCCTGCCGGTTGGCTGAAAGGGTGTTCTCACTAAAAACCTGAACATTTCCATCGGCTTGTAGCTGAATACTTACCGTTTGAGCCCCGGTATTTGCTGTGCCTTGGGGGGTATGTAAATGCAATTGGGTGCCATCTGTTAGGCGCAGGTTTATGGTGTTGGTGGTGGGGTCTGTTTGCAGGGTAGCTTTAAGGCTATGCCCCTGAAAAAATTGGCTTAATGGTGGCTGTTCTGGGGCGGATTGTGCCGGAAATGTGGCAGATATACCCGCCGGTGCTGCTTGCAGATTTATGGGGGTATTGGCGGGTAAAGGCTGGGGCGTTTGTACCGTTATGCGGTTACCGGTGGGTAGCTCAAGTGTTTGATTTACGGTACCCGCTTGGGGGGTATTTGAGGGTATTGGGAGGGCGCGCGCGGTAGCAGGGAGGGTCGGCTCAGGATTGGCCGTGGTCAGGTTAACAGTGACCGTTTGCGCGGCTGCCGGCGGCGATGGTAACGTTAAATTTGATCCGCTGGGTAAGGTGGCTTGCGTCAGGTTAAGTTGCGTTTGTTGGCTGCTGGTGTTGGCGAGCAGGGTTAGGTTGGTACCCACGGGCAAAGGCTGCGGCAGTTTGGCCGCTATTGTTAAGGTTTGCGGCGTGGCTTGGGGCGTAGCAGGCGGCAAAGTTAGGCGTAATGTTTGTTCTCCATTGGTTTGTGGCACAGATTGTATTGTTGCCTGTAGCGGTGTTTGTTGTGGCAGATTTTGCGGCAGCGGTTGTTGCAGGGTAATGGGTGGGCTTTGTGCTGGCAGGCTAATACGCTGGGGCTGCGCCGTAAATAGGGGTGGGCTGGCTGATTGTTGTGGTACTTGCTGTGTTACTTGCTGTATCTGTTGGGCTATTTTGGGCGGCAGTTGAATCTGGCGAGTATGCACATCGGTGGCTGTTTTAGCCAGTAAGGTGAGAGATGTGCCTACGGGCAGTGGTGGTTGCAGCGTTACTTCCAGTTGTTGTTGTTGGCCAGTTTGGGCACTGGTAAACTGCGCAACAAAGCGGTTGGTGGCCACTTGTTGCAGCAGTTTTACCTGTTGCAGTTTTCCCAGAATATCTTGTTTTACATCGGGCGGTAGTTGCAGCTTAACATCCAGTTTTTGGGCGCTGTCGTTCAAAAGCCTTTGTAAGAGGGCGGCAGGAATTTCCATAGCAACGCTTACTTTACCAGTTGTTTTATCATATCGGCCAGTGCTTGCGCGGTGCTGCCACTGGGAAAAGTAGTGACGGCCAAATGCTGGCGTTTTACACTGGCGGCATAGTCTTTATCGTAGGGGACAGTGCCAATATGGGGTACGTTTAGCCCCAAAAATTGGGCAGCGGCAGCCTGAATTTTGCGGGCGGTTAAGGTGCCTTCCCGCTGGGTGCTGGCCTGATTGACAATCAGTTGCACATTCTGTACATCCAGCCGGCGCAGCAATAATTTGATAACAGCGTAACCATCGGTAATGGCACTGGGGTCGGGCGTGACAACCAAACAGGTGGTATCGGCATAGGCGCACAGGCCAAGCACTGTGGCATCCAGCCCGGCGGGCACATCCAGCAATAAAACATCGTACGTTGCGGCCAGTTGGGATAAATCGGCCAGAATCCCTTGTTGATCCAACTGGCTGATAAAAGCCAGATTCTCAGCACCGCTATGGCCGGGGATAACATCAAATCCTTGTGTGGTGTGTTGAACAATATCCGGTAATTTATGGGTACCGTTCAGCACACTGGCCAAATCGGCAGCGGGATTAAGCCCCAGCTGTACATCAACATTGGCCAAGCCAAAGTCGCCATCAAACAGCAAAACTTTTTGCCCCTGTTTGGCCATAAGTGTGGCCATATTTAAGGCTAGGCTGGTTTTGCCAACGCCACCTTTGCCGCTGGCCAGGGCTATTTTGTGGGTCATGTTGCCTCCTCCCATAGTGGTTTTGGCGCGGTTGCCAGTTGTGCGGCTAAAATATCTGCGGTGATATTTTGCGGCGCAATCAGCGGATCCGGGCTGTTGGTCATCAGGCCGCCGGGTAGTTGCGTATCGTGCAGCAGGCTGGCAATGGGGCCATAGCGCCGGGTGGTATCCAGCCCGGTAAAAATAACAGACTGGGGCTGAAAATCGCGCATGGCATAGGGCAGGGCATTCATATCGGCACTGTTCAGGCTGGCAGGGACCACCAGATGCACCTGCAAAGGCAGATTAAAACGCCCCAATTTCTGGCGGAATGTTTCCAATACATCTGGCTGGTGGGGGTTAAGGCCCGGGGTATCTATGAATAAATAGTGGCGTTTGCCGATGGCTTTGGCAGCGGTTTGAAAATCTTTTTCGTTGGTAATCAGGTAAGCCTGATCGCCCAGAATCCGTGCGACACTTTCAAGAGGGGCAAAACCGCCCAGTTTTTCATCATCAAACGATAGCAGGCCAATGTTGGCGCCGCTTTTTTGGCGTTGTAGCGCCAATTTACATAAAAAAGTGGTTTTGCCCGCGCCGTGAGGGCCAATCACCACATGAATATGGCCGGGGGGCAGTTGTTGTGCGGCGGGCAGCAGGGTAATTTTTTTACCAAGCATCATGGCAAAGGCGCTGGTGGTATCAAAACCGGCACTGGTGATTTTTTCTATCGCATCCAGCCAGTCATGACGAGTGCCCGGTGGCAAATGATGCGCTGCCAGGGTTTGCCCCAAGTTTCCCATATTTGCCGAAGTCGGCGCAGCTTGTTGGGTGTTTGTGTGCGGCATGGCGGGTTGAGGCGGCGGGGTTAACGCTACCTTTGCCGGTGTTTGCGGTGGTGGAGTCGCTTCGTCGTCTATGGCGACAGTAATTTCCAGCGTCGGGCTGCCATCGGTGCCCCGGATTTTTTTGGTACTCAAAATCACCGCATCTGGCCCTAGCTCGCGCTTCATCAGGCGCAGGGCGTCCGGCATGGTGGGAGCGGTGAGGGTTTTTAAGCGCATGAACCTAATTTACCTGAATAAAAAGATTTTGGCGAGTATACGTCTGCCAGATGCGCATAATTGTTTGCCTGTGCTTGACAATATTTTAAATCCATTATT
>CAZDNZ010000042.1:0-8957 GCA_964506925.1 uncultured Pseudomonadales bacterium
ACTATGGGCAGCTGGGGGGTAAAAATATGGCGGATATGCTGGCGGGAGCGCGGGTTGAGGTAGATGAAACCAAGCGTAACCCCGGCGATTTTGCCCTCTGGAAAGCTGCCAAGCCCGGTGAGCCCAGCTGGGACAGTCCCTGGGGGGCAGGGCGGCCGGGCTGGCATATTGAATGTTCCGCCATGAGCCGGAAGTATCTGGGGGATACGTTCGATATTCATGCCGGTGGCGAGGATTTGCAATTTCCGCACCACGAAAATGAAATTGCCCAAAGCGAGGGGGCTTGCGGCTGTAAATATGTAAATTACTGGTTGCATAATGCGTTTATTACCGTAGAAGGGCAAAAAATGAGTAAATCCCTCGGTAATTTTATCACCACCAAGCAGGCCTTGGGTACGTTTGATGGCAGAGCCATGCGTTACTGGCTTTTGCAAACGCATTATCGGAAACCGGTGGATTACTCCACAGCAGCCTTACAGGCGGCTAGCACGGCGGTGAAGAAATTGCAGAATGCCGTGCAGGATTTTGTGCCTGCCGGAGATGAGCCTATCCCCGGTGAGTTGGTTGCTGCCGTGGCGGATGATTTGAATACATCCAAAGCGTTGGCAGCATTAAACACATTGCGTAAGCCAGCCGTAGCCGGGGATGAAACGGCCCGCGCAGGACTTTATGCCGGCGGAAAGTTTTTAGGGTTATGGGACTAGATTTAGATAAAATTCTGCGTGATTTTGCAGCCCTCGATGACTGGGAAGATCGGTATGGCTACCTCATTGAATTAGGTATGGCATTGCCCCCCCTGCCAGATGCGTATCGCGTGCCGGCGCATAAAGTGCCCGGTTGTACCAGTCAGGTGTGGCTGGTGGCAGATTGGCCAGACGATAAACTTCAGCTTCATATGGATAGTGATGCCATGATTGTAAAAGGCCTGTTGGCCTTGCTTTATGCCGCTTATGTGGGCAAAACCACCGATGAAGTGCGTCACCTGAATGTACAAACCCTGTTTGAATCATTGGATTTGGAACAGCATTTAACGGTTAATCGGCGCAATGGCTTTGCGGCCGTGAATGAATATATTCAAAGGGCGGCAACATGAACATGCTGGAGGCGATAAAGAGCAGGCGTTCGCTCCCGTGTCTTGCGGGTAAATCCGTGCCAGCGGCCATGATTGCAGACCTTATTGATTGGGCAACTTATGCCCCGCAGCACAAAAAAACCAACCCGTGGCGTTTTGCTGTATTCCATGATGATGGTAAAGCCAAGCTAGCTGAGGCTTGGGCTGCTGGGACGGATAAATCCCTCGATTTTACCACCAGCAAAGTTCAGCGGGCGCCGGTGATTGTGGCTGTGTGGTGTGCTGTGGGGCGCAGTGGCCAAACACTGCCAGCGTGGGAAGAGGAGGCGGCGGTTGCTGCCGCCATTCAAAATATGTTGCTGGCGGCATATGCCCACGGGTTGGCAGGGTTCTGGCGGACAGGTTCGGTGGTGGATGTGCCGGCGGTACAGGCTTTACTTGCCGGGTTTGATGCAACCCGAGGGGATAAAATCATGGGCTTGGTTTATCTGGGCTGGCCAGATGAGGCAAAACCAGTGCCAGAGCGGGATATTCAGCCCCCGCAGGTGCAGTGGTATTAATAGTTTTTTTGATTTCTTCTTTGACTTAATTACGCGTTTTAATGTAATACTCATCCATGTAATAGATGAAGAATTAAGGTGGATATGAAGAAACTTAGAAGTACAGTATGTGGATTTGCATTTGTGTGGGCTTTCGCAGGGGGGATGATATACGATATTGGTTCATCTAAAAGTCAAATGGCGATGCGTGTATTCCCGCGATATGGAATGGAGTTATCTTGTGACAATTATGGACATACGCAACGACCGGGCCTATGTCGTGATTGGCGGGAAAACTATGAGGAATGGGGGGGTAAAGTTTACCCTAAACCAGGTTGTCGTTATATGAATCGAGATGACTGCGACAATTTTTATGGTTTGAATGATCGATTTTTGGGAATGGATGAATACTACTACGGTGAATAATTAGCGCTCAGTTTTGTTTTACAAAAGATTCTTTTTGTATTTTCTAAGTAGCTTTCTGCCGCCATCTTGTGTGGCGTGTCATGCGGTGCTGCCTGCAACGGAACCCATGGGCGTATGCCCAACCTGCTGGCCGACACTGCCGTTCTGGCGAACAGAGCTGGTTCCACCACCGCGGCTGGCGGATAACATTGATGCTTTTTATGCCCCGTTTTTATATGAAGATCCGGTTAAACATTGGATTAAAGCCCTCAAGTTTCATGATCGTACCGAGCTGGCAGCCGTACTGGCCGATTTTATGGTGAATACCCTGCCAGCCAGAGCATCGTCTGGCGTGGCACCGCTGGTGGTACCGGTACCCTTGCATCGGCGCCGGTTGCGCCAGCGTTTATTTAATCAATCCGCTTTACTAGCGCGGTTTATTGCTCAAAAAAATCAGGCGGTGTACGCGCCGTTGGTGCTTAGTCGGGTAAAATATACCACACCACAAACCCGTAAAACCAAACGCCAGCGATTACAGCTAACAGTCAACGTTTTTCAGGTGCAGCAAAATGTTTTGGGGCGGCATATTATCCTGATTGATGATATTCTCACAACTGGTACTACAGCGGCGGCTTGTGCCAAAGCACTAAAGCGGGCAGGTGCCAGCCGGGTGGATGTGCTCACGGCCGCTTATGTTGCCCCTTAGTGATGGTTCTTTACAAGACAAAGCGAGAAATATCGTTATTCTACTTAATATACGCCATTTTTTTATTTAAATAACGATATATGATTGCCAAGCCGCGCGATTTTGGTTAGAAATACCTGCACATGCCGGTTTAGCTCAGTTGGTAGAGCGGCTGATTTGTAATCAGTAGGTCGGGAGTTCGAGTCTCTCAACCGGCACCATTTTTATAATGGCCAGTATTCCCTTCAGGCGGGCTGTTCATGCTGGTAGTTTTTTACCGCTCTGCCCCCTGCAACAGAAAGTTTTTGAATGAACATCACAATGATTGGCACAGGCTACGTTGGTTTGGTTTCCGGTGCTTGCTTTGCCGATATGGGTTTTAACGTAACCTGTATGGATATTGATGCCGAAAAAATTCGTAAGCTGAGCGATGAAGGCATTATCCCGATATATGAGCCCGGGCTGGATGCACTGGTGGCCAAAAATGTAGCCGCCAGCCGCTTACATTTTACCACCGACCTTGCGACTTGTGTGCCGGATGCAGATGCCGTTTTTATTGCAGTGGGCACACCACAGGATGAAGATGGCAGCGCCGATATGCAGTATGTACTCGCCGCTGCGCGGGATATTGCCCAGTTGTTAAATGGTTATACGGTGGTGGTGAATAAATCTACTGTGCCGGTGGGTACGGCGGTTCGGGTGGAAGCAGAAATTCGGCGGGTACGACCAGACGCCGATTTTGACGTGGTTTCTAACCCCGAGTTTTTACGGGAAGGCTTTGCTATTTACGACTTCATGGAAGCACCAGATCGGGTTGTCGTTGGGGTTGCCTCGGATCGCAGCCGCGCTATGATGCGTAAACTTTATGCGCCCCTTACCAGCCGAAATGTGCCACTGCTTGAATGTAATCGTGAAAGTTCCGAGATTATAAAGTATGCATCCAACGCCTTTCTGGCTACCAAAATTACCTTTATTAACCAAATTGCACAACTTTGCGATGCTGTTGGTGCCGATGCCATGGCCGTTGCCCATGGCATGGGGCTAGATAGCCGTATTGGCCAGCGGTTTTTGCAACCAGGCCCGGGTTATGGTGGGAGTTGTTTTCCAAAAGATACGCACGCTATTGCACATACGGCGCAAAAATATGGTGTGCATCTTACTCTGGTGGAAGAAACCATTCGTGCGAACCATGCGGTTAAATTACATATGGTATCTCGCATAGAACAGGCCTGTGGGCATAATCTGGCAGGTAAGAGAATTGCGGTACTCGGTTTGGCTTTTAAGGCCGGTACCGACGATATGCGTGATGCGCCAGCCCTGACAATTCTGCCAGAATTGGCGGCTAAAGGCGCGCAGGTTGTGGCTACAGACCCACAGGCGATGGCGCGTGCCGCCGAGCTTATGCCGCAAATTTCCTACGAGGCGGATATGTGGGCATGTGTGAAAGGGGCCGATGCGGTGGTTGTGTTGACAGAATGGCAGGATTACCAAAATATGGACTTGCAGAAACTGGCGCAAACGATGCAGCAGCCCATTCTAATTGATTTACGCAATATCTTTCATACGACGGCTGCACAAGAGGCGGGGCTTGTGTATTATTCAATAGGTCGGGGGTGTGCGGAGGTAGCAGAAAATAAGGCTGCGTAGTCAAATTAAATAATTGTTTTTCAATTCACAACAAATAGGCCTTGCATATTTCTATACAATGCGTTACATAAGAAATGACTTTAAATGAAAAGGATTGAAAAAAATGATGAAAATTTTATCTGCGACTGCTCTGGTATTCGCGCTAAACACTGTTGCATTGGCTGATGAAGCATCTATGACCATGCTGCAGGAACAGGTGGATGTTCAGCTGAGTGCTGATAATTCTGATGGCGTTGTGAACATGCTGAAACAGCTGGCAGAATCTGGTTCTGAAGATTTTGCTGGTTTGCTTAATTATGTTGTGACGCAATCTCCAGAGTTGAGCTCTCAGATTATTAATGAACTGAAAGCCACTGATCCAGATTTAGCGGCGCAGGCTTTAGCTTCAATCGTCGTGACGCTTGAAACCATGGGCGAAAATGATTTGGTAACCAAACTAACGAACGAAAATTCTGAACTTGTTGGACTGGTAGGTTTTGAAGAAATTCAGCCTGCTGCTGGTCCTGTTGTTGGTGGTTCACCTATCACCGGTGGCACCGGTATTGGTGGCGAGAACCCTGCTCAGCAGAACAATGCCGACGAAGAAGATGAATCACCTGTTAGCCCTATCTAACTGTATAATTGGCTAACAGTATAAATGGTATGTGCTTTCAGGGAGAAGCACATATCTTAATTCTATAAGTAAAAGAAAGAGGGATAAAATGCGGATTTTAACTGCGTCTTTTCTTGCTGCATCTACATTGTCTGGTGTGGCATCAGCCGAAGTATTTGGCTACGATGTTCTGGGGAAAAAAGTACAGCTTGTGCGTCCAGAACTATCCGAGCAAGTAACAAATGTTTACAATTATGAGCGTGAAGAATACCGTCCAGACGGTGTGCGTGCGGGTAGCTTTGATATTTACGGAACGGCCGAAGTGGATGTTGTCTTTGATGACAATATTTTTGCAACCGATACCAACACCGAGTCAGATGTCATTACAAAAGTCAAACCAGCTTTGATTGCAAAATCAGACTGGGGTCGTCACGAAGTTGTGGGTAAATTGGCTGCCGATTTTGGCCGCTATGCCGACAATGATGACGAAAATTACGAAGATTACAACGCCAGCATTTCTGGTCGCCTTGATGTGGTCCGTAACAGTTACGCCGTTGGTAGTGCTGGTTACAGCCAGCAGCACGAAGAACGTGGCGCACCGAACGCGAACACAGGCACAACAAAACCTACAGAGTATGATGTTGCCAACATCCAGGCTGGATATGTGCATGCGCCTGGGCGTTTCTCTGTAAGTGGTCTGGTTGACTACACCGACACGGACTTTGATGATAATGGCACAGTTAACAACGACGACCGTGATCGTGACCGTACCGATTACACAGTTCAACTTGGTTACGAAGTAACGCCTGCTTATGAAGCTTTTGTGCGTGGATCTTACATCGATGTGGATTATGATGCTAATGTTGATGACAATGGCTTTAACCGCGACAACGATGGTTACCGTGTTGTTACTGGTGTAGGCATGGATCTGAGTGGTAAAGTCCGCGGTGAAGCCTTTGTTGGTTATGTTGACCGTGAATTTAACGATGCTCAGTTTTCTGATATTGATGAAGCCACTTATGGTGCAAATGTGCTGTGGAACATCAATGGCCTAACCTCGTTGCAGGGTCGTTTTGACCGCACTGTAGAAGAAACAGTAGAGAATAACGCTGCTGCTTACGTAAGAACAGGCGGTGATGTAACACTGGAACACGAATTCCGTCGGAATATTCTTGGTTCAGCTTATGTTGGTTTTTCGAACAATGACTATGAAGGTGGTACAAGTACCCGCGATGACGACTACACCGTTGCTGGCCTTGAAGCACGTTACCTGATTAACAAGTGCTTTACTGCCGGACTTGCTTACGATTATACCCAGCGTGATAGCAATATTGCTGGTGATGATTATGATCGTAACCGCTTTATGGTTAAGCTGACAGGCTCTTTGTCGGAGTAAAGTGATGCACCTTAAACAGTCTAAAACTGTACGCAACAACCTCACCTTAGTGGTGGGGTTGTTGTTTACGTGTTTTGCTTTCTTGGCATTTGCCCAACCCATAATGACCGCCTATCAGCTTGGTTCAGGCGATCGGCTTAAAATTGTTGTTTATGGTGAGCCTGAACTTTCAGGTGAGTTTGATGTGGATGGTTCCGGTGTTCTTTCGTTGCCTCTGGTTGGCGAAGTTCAAGGTGGAGGCTTGACTGTGCGTGCGCTAGAGCGGGTGATTGAAAACGCCTATCGTGGCGACTATCTTTTGAATCCCCGTGTTTCGGCGGAAGTTTTGAATTTTCGACCCTTTTATATTTTGGGTGAGGTCAAAAATCCAGGTAACTACCCTTATATTAGTGGTATGACAGCACTAAACGCCGTGGCTGTGGCCGGTGGTTATACTTATCGTGCCCGCAAAAATCAAATTCAGGTGACGCGCACCATTGGCGGACGGGAAGAAGAACTTATCCTTTCTGAAGGCGACAAAGTAATGCCAGGTGACGTAATTCATATTGACGAAAGATTTTTCTAATGATGCCTCAACAAAATGCCGAAACCATGCCAACACTGGATATTACCGATCTTATCCGTATGCTCTGGCGTTACCGGCGGCATATTGTGGGCTCAGCGCTGTTGGTATTCCTGCTTGGTGTGGTCTGGGTTGCCTTGCAAACGCCAGCCTATACGGCACAAGCAATTGTTCAGGTGAATCAGCAACAACAGAACGTGCTGGATGATATTGAAAGCGTTGTTACGGGTGGCCTTGCGAATAGTATGGCAATGGAGAGTGAGGTCGATGTTCTAAGGTCGCCTTACCTTGCAGAGCGCGTGGTAAATGTGCTCAATCTTACGGAAAAGCCAGAATTTAATCCTGACTTGCGCGAAAAATCCATTCTCAAAAATATTCTAGATGCGCTGCCTTTTTTTAGCCCCTCTGACGAACCAAAGACGTCGCCCGTGTTAGCGGCGCAGGAAATGCTGCGAGAGAATGTCAATATTTCCCGAGATCCCAGATCTCTGACCATCAATATTTTTGCAAAATCCCAAGACCCAAATTTAGCCGCAAAAATTGCCAATACCTACGCCGAGGAATACCTTAAAGGCCAGATAGAAGCGCAGTTTGATTCAACGCGACGCGCTAATGCGTGGTTAAACGAACGTCTTGCAGAGCTGAGGCAGAAACTGAATGAATCCGAAAGAGCTGTACAGGCCTATCGGGAAAAATATGATTTGTACGAAAGCCAAGGGCTGACCTTATCCGATCAGCAGTTATCAGAATTAAACTCGCAGCTGATTTTGGCACGCACGTCTCGAGCAGAGTCTCAGGCGGAACTGCAGCGCGCCCGCGAACTGATGCGCACAGGTGGCGCTGCCTCCGCCGCTGAGGTACTGGATTCCACACTGATTCAGAGATTACGCGAGCAAGAGGCTGAGGTTCAGCGCAAAGCGGCTGACCTTTCAACCCGCTACGGTGCCAAGCATCCAGAGATGTTAAAGATAAAGGCTCAGAAAAAAGATATCAGTAACAAGATTCGCCAAGAGATTCAAAGTATTCTGGCCAATTATGAAAATCGCGTCGCTGTTGCGCGTACGCGCGAGCAAGAGTTGGAGCGTCAGCTCAAACTAGCGACACAGCAAGCGGGACAAACGAGTAAAGAAGAGATTGTTCTGGCCGAGCTCCTGCGTGAGATGGAAACCAATAAAGCGCTTTTCAATTCTTTTCTGGCACGCTCAAAGGAAACAGCCCAGCAGCAAGATTTAGCACAAGCGGATGCCCGCATTGTTTCTCAGGCGAATGTGCCCCATAAACCTTCACATCCTAAAGTCGCCCTTACGTTAATTGTTGCATTATGTTTGGGCATGTTTATTGGCGTTTTTTTGGCGCTTTTGCTCAATCATTTGGATCAAACATTTCGCACGCCCCTCCAGCTGGAAAAAACGACAGGCTTTACAAGTTTGGGGGCTATGCCACTGATCAAAAATGCCGATCCTATTAGTTATCTGCGTAAAAAGCCAACATCTTATTTTGCTGAAAGTCTTAGAAAAATTCTTAGCTCAATTTATTTTTCAAATCATAAAAACCCACCACAAGTGATTATGGTGACTTCATCTGTCGTTGGTGAGGGGAAATCGACCTTGGCACTCGCCTTGGGGCAGCTAGCGCAAAGTGAAGGGCGGCGTGTTGTGATTGTCGAGGCCGATATGAGACGTCCTTCCATAGCGAAATACCTTGGTATAGCCCCCAAATTTACGCTTATAGATTACTTGAATGGTCAGAAAAAACTCACTGATGTTCTGACGGAAGACGCACAAAGTAAATTGCATATTATCCCTGCGGGTGTTGACCATGGGCAGTCCAATCGTCAGCTGGGATCTGACGAGATGACAAATTTGCTCGATAGTTTGCGTGAGCATTATGATCTAATTCTTATCGATACAGCACCAGTCGGGGCGTTGGTTGATGCCCTTACTCTGGCACAAAAGGTGGATGGCACGGTGTTCGCCGTGCGGTGGGGCAAAACAGCCAAAGATTTGGTGCAGGATTCATTAAAATTTTTCAAAACCCATCAGCTGCCACTGATTGGTAC
>CAZDNZ010000043.1:0-8710 GCA_964506925.1 uncultured Pseudomonadales bacterium
TGGTCAGTATTTTTGCCGAAACCAACCGCGCTCCCTTTGACCTGCCCGAGGCTGAGGCCGAACTTGTGGCCGGTTATAACGTAGAATATGGCTCTATGCCTTTTGCCATGTTCTTCCTCGGGGAATACGCCAACATGATTTTAATGTCGGCCTTTGCGGCCACCATGTTTATGGGCGGATGGTTGCCTCCATTCCAGTGGGTATTGTGGGACTGGGTGCCCGGTATTATCTGGTTTGCCTTAAAAGTGGGCTTTCTGTTGTTTCTCTTCATCTGGACACGTGCCACATTCCCGCGGTTCCGTTATGATCAGCTCATGCGGATTGGCTGGAAACTGTTTTTACCGTTTACACTGGCATGGTTTATCGGGCAGGCTTTCATTATGAAATTTATACAGGTAGGGTGGCTGTGATGTTTAATTTTATAAAACGCGTGTTGTTGCTGGATATTTTACGCGGATACGGCATTACCCTTAAAAATATGTTTAAGCCAAAGTTTACGCTGATGTATCCTTACGAAGCGACGCCAACATCACCAAGATTCCGCGGCGAGCACGCCCTGCGCCGCTACCCAAACGGTGAGGAACGCTGTATTGCTTGTAAATTGTGCGAGGCAGTATGTCCTGCCCAAGCCATCACCATAGAGGCCGAGCCACGCCCCGATGGCTCCCGCCGGACAACCCGATACGATCTTGATATGGTGAAATGTATTTACTGTGGCCTGTGCGAAGAAGCCTGCCCCGTGGATGCAATTGTGGAAGGGCCAAACATGAATTTTAGCAGTACCGATCGCAGTAAACTGATTTATACAAAGGAAAAACTTATGCAAAATGGGGACGAACTGGAACCGGTATTAGCAGAACGGCTAAAACGGGATGCAAAGTACCGTTAAATATATATAAAACATAAGAATACAGGAAAACAAACGTGCTGGCCGATCTCCTTTTTTTCTTTTTTGGTGCTATTCTGCTGGTGGCAGCATTGGGAGTAATAACAGCTAAAAACCCCATGTTTTGCGTACTGTTTATGGTACTGGCATTTTTTAATGCCTCAGCACTGTTTATTTTGATGGGCGCAGAATTTATCGGGCTGTTGCTGATTATGGTGTATGTGGGGGCGATTGCGGTGATGTTCCTGTTTGTGGTGATGACGATTGATATTGAATTTGCCCGCCTGAAACAAGGATTTGTGGCGTATCTGCCCGTAGGCTTACTGGTGGGTGCGATTATGTTGCTCGAGCTATTGGCTATTGCCACCAGTCAGGTTTTTTATAAGCAAACACCGCTTGCGGCTACGGTGCCTTATCGGGAACAAATTGCGGATCTCCTCTATACAGATTATATGCTGGCGTTTCAGACCACTGCCATGGTTTTATTGGTGGCGATGGTGGGCGCGATTGTCCTCACCCATCGCAAAATGCCCCATGTGCGGCGTCAGAATGTAAAAAAACAGATTGGGCGTCAAAAGCACGACAGTATAGAGCTTACCGATCCCGGTATTGGGCAGCCCGCCACAGCCAGCCACTGGCAACCACAGGAGGTTAAGGAATGAGCTTTCTGAACGTTGGCCTGACCCATATACTGATTTTATCGTCTCTTTTATTTACGATTGGCATGGTGGGTTTGTTCTTAAACCGCAAAAACATTATTGTGGTGCTTATGTGCCTAGAGATGATGCTGCTGGCCGTCAATATCAATTTTGTGGCGTTCAGCACTTTTAGTGGCGATGTGCACGGCCAGATTTTTACCCTGTTTATTTTGGCCATTGCAGCGGCAGAGGTAGCAATAGGCTTGGCTATTCTCACCTGTTTTTACCGTACCCATGGTAATGTGGATATTGACCGCGCCGATAGATTAAAAGGATAGAATAACTATGGATAATCAATATAAAACAGCTTTAATTACAGGTGCAGCATCTGGTATTGGAGAGGCATCTGCTAAACTGTTTCTTGATTCAGGATACAAAGTTATAGCTTGTGGTAGAAATAAACAGAAGCTTGAAAAGTTGTCAGGTAATATGAAATCTGAGCAGCTGATAACTGTTCAGGCAGATATTACCAAGCAGTCGGATCGTGAGAGTTTATTTGAGGCTGTCCGTAAAGAAGGTAAGCTTAATACATTGGTGAACAATGCAGGTGTTATTCAGAGTTTTGGGCATATTATGGAAGACGTATCGGCCTGGCAGCAGGTACTCGATACTAATCTTGTAGCAGTGCATGAGTTAGCGCAGCAATGTTACCCAGCTATGAAGCATGCTCGGGACCTTGGGGAAGATGCAGCAATTATTAATGTATCATCTGTTTGTGGATTACGCGCACATAATATGTGTAGTTCAACGATTTACTCTGTGAGTAAGGCTGGGCTGGACATGCTGACTTCTAAGCTGGCTCAGGGACTGGCGGAAGAGGGTATTCGGGTGAATTCAGTTAACCCTGGCGTTGTTGAAACCCCCATGTGGGGAGGTGAAGAAGATACAATGAAAAGCGTGGCCGAAGAACAGCATGCCCTGCAGGGACGTATTATTCAGCCAGAAAATGTAGCAGACGCCATTCATTTTCTTGCTTCCGAAAAGGCATACATGATTACAGGCGCTATTTTACCTGTAGATGCTGGTTATAATTTGAAATGATGAACATGCACGAACAACTGGCCACCTTGGTTTTATTGCTTCCCGCACTGGCGGCTTTGCTGGCATGGGCAGGGCAGGGGCTATGTGGATCAAAAGTAGCGGTACGGTTTGCGCAGCTGATAACCAGCGGCCTCGTGACGCTAGTGGCCGTTTTCTCATGGATTCTTTTCACCGATATTGCGGTGTATAACGCAGCACCTGTCGATGCTGTACTGTGGCAATGGCTGGATACTGGCGCTTGGCAGGTTCATTTTGGCATTTTCGTGGATAAATTAACCGCTGTCATGCTCATTGTGGTCACAACTGTTTCCGCCTGCGTGCATATTTATTCGGTGGGCTACATGGCTGAGGATAAATCTCAACCGCGCTTTTTTGCTTATTTGTCGTTTTTTACCTTTACCATGTTGGCTTTGGTGATGGCCCCCAACCTGTTGCAAATGTTTTTGGGCTGGGAAGGTGTCGGCGTTGCCAGTTATCTGCTGATTGGCTTCTGGTATCAAAAAGAAAGCGCCAATGCTGCCGCCATGAAAGCGTTTATCACCAACCGTATTGCCGATGCTTTCCTGCTACTTGGCCTATTTATTTTGTTATTTGCCTTTGGCAGCTTGGATTATACCGTGCTGTTTGCCCAAATGTCGCAAGTGGAGGGGACATTATTCCATTTTCTTGGCTACCAAGTTTCTACCGTTGAATTGGCAGCATTGTGCCTGTTTATTGGGGCTATGGGTAAATCTGCCCAGTTTGGTTTGCACGTGTGGCTGCCGGATGCTATGGAAGGCCCCACCCCCGTATCGGCGCTGATACATGCAGCCACAATGGTAACGGCAGGCGTATTTCTGCTATGCCGCATGTCGCCCCTGTTCGAGCTAGCAGAAGGAACCCTTGCCATTGTGGCCTGTGTAGGCGCACTCACAGCCATATTTGCGGCCACCGTGGGACTCACGCAAACAGATATTAAGCGCGTGATTGCCTATTCTACGTGTTCTCAGCTTGGGTATATGTTTTTTGCCATTGGTGTGAGTGCCTATCCGGCTGCTATGTTCCATTTAACAACCCATGCGTTTTTTAAGGCACTGCTCTTTTTAGGTGCAGGGAGTGTGATTCATGGCATGCATCACGAACAAAACCTCTTTAAAATGGGCGGCCTTAAATTGGTATTGCCTGTTACTTATGGCCTGATGTGGATTGGCTCGCTTGCCCTTACTGGCATTCCGCCATTTGCGGGCTTCTTCAGTAAAGATCTTGTGTTGGAATCAGCCTTTGGCGCCCACTCCAATATGGGCTATATCATTTACACATTAGGCACTGTCGGCGCATTACTGACTGCTTTTTATAGCTTCAGGCTTTTATTTTTAACGTTCCATCAAGGCTATAAAGGTGAACCCAAGGTGCTAAAGCAAGCGCATGAATCACCGCTCACAATGCTTTTACCCATGGTTGTGCTAGCAGTTGGTGCGGTTTTCAGCGGTTACTGGCTACTGGAAATGACCTATGCTTCATGGTGGGCTGGCAGTATTTATATCGCCGAGCATCATACAGCGTTGTATAACGCCCACCACACACCACTTGTTTGGAAATATTTGCCGCTGTTTGTCAGCATTGCAGGTATTTTGCTGGCGGTGTTATATTATTTAATCCGTCCGCAGTTGCCAGCCCAAACAGCTTACCAATTAAACGGCCTTTATTTATTCTCTAAACATAAATGGTATATTGATGATCTTTATCAAAAATTAATACTGCAGTCAGTGCAACAACTTAGTCGTTTTATCTGGCAAAAAGGGGATGCAGAGGGGATAGACCGCCTCCTTCCCAACGGCGTATCTTTCGCAGTGACAAAAGCCTCGCATTATACGCAGCGTTTACAAACAGGCAGAATATACGATTATGCCTTTATCATGGTTATTGCATTTATCTTGCTTCTTGGCGTTATTTTAATAAAAGGTGGGCTCTAACATGCTAGATTCACTACCTTTACTGTCTCTGCTGGTATGGGCACCACTTTTGGGGGCTGGTCTTATCCTGCTGGTACGAAGCGATGACGAACGCCAAGAACGCCATAATGCCCGCGCTGTCGCCATGTGGCTAAGTTCATGCGTATTTTTTCTCAGCCTTGTGGTGTGGTTTGCATTTAATCCCGCACAGCCAGAGATGCAATTTGTTGAAAAATATATATGGATACCCAGTTTTAATATTCACTACTTTTTGGGAATAGATGGCATATCATTGCCGTTAATCATTCTCACAACACTACTTACCCCCCTGTGTGTGCTGGTTAGTTGGCAGAGCATCAAAGATCGGCCCCGCCATTTCTACGCCTCCTTGCTGGCGCTTGAGGGGTTGGTTATTGGTGTGTTTTGTGCGCTGGACTTCGTGCTGTTCTATATTTTCTGGGAAGCCATGCTCATCCCTATGTTTCTGATGATTGGTATCTGGGGCGGGGAAAATCGTATATACGCGGCTCTAAAATTTTTCCTTTACACCTTTGCAGGGTCTGTCCTTATGCTGGCGGCCATGCTCTATTTTTACAGCGTAAGCGGCGGCAGTTTTGATATGCTGGCCTTACAAAACCTTGATTTGCCACTAAACACTCAAGTATGGCTCTGGCTGGCTTTATTTGCGGCTTTTGCCGTAAAAGTGCCCATGTGGCCTTTTCATACATGGCTGCCAGATGCCCATGTGCAGGCGCCTGCTGCTGGCTCGGTGATGTTAGCAGGCGTACTGTTAAAAATGGGGGCTTACGGTTTCCTCCGCCTGAGCCTACCTGTGCTGCCAGATGCTTCCCTTTACTTTGCGCCAATGATTTTTATCCTCTCGGCGATTGCGGTGGTCTGGGCAGCACTTGTGGCCTTTGCGCAAAGCGATATTAAAAAAATGATCGCTTATAGTTCTATTTCCCATATGGGGTTTGTCACGCTGGGCATTTTTGCCGGCACGCCAGATGCTGCAAACGGTGCCGTTTTACAAATGGTCAACCATGGCATTGTTTCTGCAGCGCTTTTTCTTCTCATTGGCTTAATCTACGAGCGTATGCACACACGAAGCCTGACTTATTTTGGCGGTGTTGTGCATAGTATGCCGGTTTATGCCATTGTTTTTATGATATTTACCCTTGCCAGTGTTGGTCTGCCCGGCACGAATAGCTTTATCGGAGAATTTTTGATATTAGCTGGCGGCATACAAAGCCCACTGTATGGCGCGCAAGTGGCTACAATGATTGCGCTATCTGGCGTGGTACTGGGTGCGCTTTACATGCTATGGCTTTACCGTAAAATGATATTTGGCACCGATCGCGCCCCAGCTATACGTGCTCTGCAAGATCTAAACCTGCGCGAGCGCATTATTTTCATGCCACTTGTTATACTCGTGTTTCTCATTGGATTCTCGCCACAATTTCTGTTAAATACCATTCAGCCCGCAACAGAACGCGTCTTAGCTGCTTATAATTTTGCACAACAACAGCCACTTAAATTGGTAACATTTCAAGCCCCTATACCAAAGCAAGCTAAAGACCAGGAGACGCACTAATGCCGTGGCTATTACCCATTTTACCTGAAGTTATGTTGGTGGGTGGTATCCTTTTGATATTGCTGCTTTTACCCCATCAGCGGTATGCCTCGATGGCTGCATTTGCCGCCATTGTAACGATTGGCGTCAGTCTTATGGCCGGCAGTTTTGTAGATGGGCGTTTGCCGCTATGGCACCCCGATCCATTGCTCATGAGTGGTGGCTATATGCTTGGTATTGTGTCTGTTTTGCTTATTCTATTACCGGGGGACTTTCTCGAGAGGCACAAAAACCATCAAAGCGAATATTATGTGCTTGTCTTAACAACCCTTTTGGGTGCGCGGATCATGCTGGGGGCAGATAATCTATTGCTGTTTTATGCAGGTTTAGAGCTGATGAGCTTTGGTTTATATATTATGGCGGCTTTCATGCGGGACGATGCCCACAGCACCGAGGCAGGGCTTAAATATTTTGTGCTGGGATCTCTGGCTTCTGGGATTTTGTTGTTTGGAATCAGCCTGTTTTATGGTGTGGTGGGCAGTACGGGCTACGCAGATATTCAGGTGGCGCTTGCCAATATGGGCACCCTAAATCCCGCTGCAGGCTCAGCTTTACTGATGATTATAGTGGCGTTACTTTTCAAAATTTCAGTTATGCCGTTTCATGTATGGACGCCCGATGTTTACACAGGCGCACCGCTGCCTGTTACAGCCCTTATGGCCACTTTGCCAAAGCTGGCAGGTATCCTTATCTTCATAAAAATCCTGAGTTTTCCGCTAATGCCAGCGTTCGAGACGATACAACCCGTGCTGGCCGGATTGGCGGCTTTAACCATGCTGGGCGGGGCTTTGCTGGCGGTGGTTCAAACCAGTTTGAAGCGGATTATCGCCTATTCCAGCATCGCGCAGGTGGGATTTATCATGTGTGGATTAATCACAGGCACCACCGCTGGTATTGAGGCCGCGTTGTTTTATGTTTTAACCTATGTCCTTACGGTGACAGGCATTTTTGGCTGCTTATTGCTGTTGCGGAATCGAGATAAATGGCCGGCAGAACTGGCAGATTTGGATGGTTTGGCAGAACAGGCGCCGTTGGTTTCGTTTGGGCTGCTTATGTGCCTGTTTTCCTTGGCTGGCGTGCCGCCTTTTGTGGGATTTTTAGCAAAAATTCAAGTGTTTAATACGGCAATTGCCGCAGATTATCTCTGGTTGGTGATTTGTGGCGTGGTGGCCTCGGCTATTGCCGTTTTTTACAGCCTAAATATACTCCGGCACATCTTTTTTATGAAACAAAACAATGGCTTTGAAAGAACACTCCCCATGCTGCCCCGGGTTGCTGCTGTGCTGGGTGTGGTCGGTTCGTTTATCTTTTTCGTTTGGCCGCAGCCTGTTTATCAGGTTGCCCAGCAAATGGCGTACGGTTTGTTCCATTAAGCGGGTCGGCGAAGGGAAAAACGCGGGTATAAGGCAGAAAACGTGGGGGTGAAAAGCGGGTATTTGCGGAAAAAAGCGGGTCGAAGCGGGTACATAGATTTCGGCTAGACATTATCTGTTTTCATCGAAAAAGATGCAGTCCATTTTTAGAAAAAAGCATCATTAAAAGTTTTTTCTAAAATAGTTTAATTATACAACTTATGCTTGTTTTTGTCAAGAAAATTACCTACTGATTTTTGGCGCTATATTAGTAGCGATAACGCGGATAATTCAAATGGGCATTTTGTGGTTGCCGCGGGCTAGGTTGATACATCTGCGGATACTGCGCAGTAGGTTGATACCCTTGGGGGATGGTGCGCACATAACCTTGTGCCATGGGTCCACCAGCTGGTTCTACCGTTTGCCATTGAATATCTGGCTGCTGATGCCCACCATTGAACGAAATGCGTAACCCAACGCTGGCGGTTATATTCTCAATTTCGCTTTCGGCTTCCATACTGCTTGGACAGTGGCAGTAGTCGTTGGTGGCATCTGCATCGAACGAGGCTGAACGCAAATACCGCAGATCTGCCACGGCGGCTATGTTATGATTCAATTTCACCGCTACCCCGGCCATACCTTGCGCCGCAGGCACAACTTGGCTGCTATCTATGTTGGGGCCAAATCGCCCTGCAACTTTGGTTTCAACATCGGCAATCCCCACACCAGCGCCAATGTAGGGCTGCACCGTGCCTGCGGTGTTAAAATCGTACAGCACGTTAAACATGAGGGTGGTAACGGTTTGTTCGCCGGTGGCATTGGTGGTATCTTGGTAAAAGCCATCGTAGATGGATTCGGCATCATTTTCCCGGCGCGCCAATTCCAATTCGGTACGTACCGCCCCATGCCGTAACCCAACAGCACCACCGTAAAAAGTATTGTCATCAAAGGAAACTTCGTAAGATTCAGTGCCATCAAACGAGGCATCATCGCCATAACTTATGCCTACGCCGGCCGCTACATAAAAGTCGGCAGCCATAGCAACGCCGGACAAACACAGACAAAAACCTGTCATAAAAACATGTTGATTCATTGATATTTCCCTTTATCAAGTGGGGAATATACTGTATTCAATCAAAAACACAACACCTTTGCCTAATATTAAGGCA
>CAZDNZ010000044.1:0-8472 GCA_964506925.1 uncultured Pseudomonadales bacterium
AGGCCTCTTGTACCGCGGCCGTGACACTGGAAAAACCAAGGCTGTCAAACAAGTTAAATTGACTATTACCTGTGTTCGTATCACTAAAACCAAAGTTGCCACCTCGATCAAACTTCCGATCTCGTTTTACCGCCAGCACGCGGGCTTCTAGCATAATGCGGCGGCTGGCAACATCTTCTACATGGCGGATAATTTCATCTGCATCGTCTAGAACTTCGTTTGGTGCCTGCATCTGTACCATACCCACGGTGCTGTTAATCCGCACGTAACCACAGCTGGCGGTGCTATCTTCGCCATCTGCCATAGCAGGCGTATCGGTCTGGCTTTCTGATGCGGCTTCGCCTTCAGCGGTTGGCGGCGGCAATAACGTGCTTACAGCACCATCGCCAGCACCTTCTGCTGTGTTGCCATTTAATGCGCCACAAGCACTGCTGAGCAGATTTTGTAAATCTCGTTGAAGCTCCACCCACAGGCGGCGCCGGCTGGTTTCAACAACCCGCGTATTACCGCCCAGCGTTTGCTGAGAGCCTGTATCTTCATTATCTCCGGCAAATGATGAGGTGTACTCAACTGTCTTTTCGCTGTCGCGGTCTGGCTCATATAGGTTCAAAACCCATTGCCGGGTGGGCAGCCCTGCAACCTCGTAATAATCGCCTTTGTCACGCAGGCTCAGGCCATGGGGATGCAGCAGGGCACCAAAAGCATCATAACAGCTTACATCTTTCAAATTTGTGGTAATCCGTGTATTGGTGAGGCGATCCCGATTTTCAGAAATCACAATGTTATACGCACACTGTTTAGCCAAACCCCGCACCGCTTCGGACAGCGTTACATTGCGACCCGGCGAGAAGTTTTCCACCCGCGCTTGGTTTGCACTGGGCAGCACCAGCAGGCGGCGATCGCCTTCCCGAATAATTTGAACTTCATAAACATCCTCTAGGTAGCTTCTGGCTTCAGAGAATGTGAGATCTGAAATCAATATTTTTTTGCGTAAATCACGCCGGACACCATCTCCCCAGCGGATGGCCACATTATACGTACTGGCAACCGCATACATAACATCTTCCAGGTTCTGGGTGCCGCTGGCATTAAACAGGGCGTTAGCGCGCATCTGGCGTTTGCTGATAGGCTCACCTATACCCACCACCGCATTGTTGCCGCGATAATCCTTATACGGGTTGGCCGGGCTCTCCCGCTGCACATGGCTGATGTTACTGCAAGCGCCAAGGGCAACCAGTAATGCGGTATAAACTATATATGTGCGCATCATATTAACGCATACCTCCATACCCTAGGCGGCTGTTCTGGGTAATCACCACCAGTTTGCCCCCTGGGAAAATTTCATATTGTAAATTAAACAGCTTCAGCAACCGCTGCATGGCTACGTTGAAAGGCTCTTCCACGTGGGCGGGTTTAAGCATCTGGTCGCGACCAGCGTACATACGCAGCCGCCACTGCCCCTTGCCGGCTTGCTGAATAATTTCTTCCAGAGCATCCACCAGCGGTATTTCATCGTAATGGAGTGATACTTCGGTTTCATTCAGCAGGCGTTCGGTGACAACAATATCGTCCGGGTTATCAATCCCCATATTATTTCTGGTTGTTTGCGCCATATGGCCACCGACCTGATCGGTAATCACCAGACGCTGAGTTTGATCGTATTTAATAACGCGCAGTGTGTCTCCGGCACGGGTTTGCAACCGAGCCAGCAAAGCATTCAACACATTCATAAAGGGTTCTTCGGCATACACCGAAATCTCCATATCTGGCAGCCCCACATTTGTTTGGCCGAGATCCCACACAATTGTCCAGTGCCCGCCGCCAACCTGATCCATCATCCGCTGGAGGGCACGCCGCACCGAAATCCGTTCCTCCCGCAGACGCACAACACTATTATTTAAATCCAGATGTTGCGGCGCTTGGCTTTCAGCGACCGCCAGTTCAACACCTCCATCCGCTGTTCTTCTGCCCATTTGTGGCACATCATAAGGTGGTTGGGCAGGCTGGGGGGGGGCAGGTTGAGCGTTGTATGGTTGTCCTGGCGTGCGGCCATCGTAAGTATAAGCATCGTGCCCTGTGGGCGGGTAAGGCTGACCATTGGATTGATGAGGGGGCTGCTGAGCACCAGACTGCCCCTGAGCAATACGATCCAGCTCTGAATGGATATAATTTTGCGACTGCACCAAGCGATCGCGGTGCATTTGCTGGTTTTGCGCCGCTGCCTGCGCCTTATCTATACGATTATTATAGTTTTGCAGCTCGTAGGGCGTGCGCATACGGTGCTGGCCATGCTCTGGCACATAGACACCACGGGTATCGTCCGCATAGGGGGTAACGCCATCATAGGCCACAGGTGGCGTGTAACCGGGCACGACTTGTTGCGCAGAGGCCGCCGTGGTTGCCAGCGCCAAGCTAATTATCCAGAGTGATTTTATTTGGTACACCGTGTACTCCTTTGCAGTGCAAGACTAGCATATACTGTTTCTCTGGCGTGAATGGCTCCCATCAAGTGGCCATGCCGATGTGTGATAAATCAGCACCCATGGCAAATAAGGCGCTCATTCCATCCTGATACCACCCGCCGGATAAGCCCCTGTTACGGGGTCTGGCGATTTTCCACTAAACGCCAGCGACATTCTACGGGTAAAATAGTAACAACCTTCCATCAAAAACTTTTTCGTTTTCATTGTCCAGATCGGTTCCCGCCCTATCAGCGCGGCAACAGTATGGTGCACCCCATCTGTAACCCATTCAATAGGCGAACAAGATTGCTGCAACTCCTCCGAACCCTCTGCTTGCCAGATCATACCTAGCCAGACGGCGGCGCCAATTACCGTCATAAACAGAAATGCCATTTTAATAAAATTGACTAAATCCATGTACTATCTTTCGTTACTGCGCTTTTACTAGGAACGCATACATAATATCCATGTTTACAAAAGCGGGTCAAGCTTGTGCTCCCTTATCGCTATCCGCTGGCGTGGTTATATTGTACCTTTGGGCAATACGGGAAATAAAGTTTTGGCCGGTTAGATCCAAATTATGCCTTTTGATACACTGGCTCATCACATCGGCCATGTATTGCGCGGCCAAATTAAAATTCTGGCGCGTTTCCTCGTACATTGCGCGGTTTTGTTCGGCATCCAACCCCCGGGTTTTACGGTCTGCCCGGTTGAGGATGTACTCCCATAACCGTGCCAGATTCAAAAGGTCGGACGCTTCGGCGGATGTCCGCACCACAACTTCTGCGCTGTTGCCATGATGCAACAATTGCATGATCTGGTTCACCAAGCGCTTCCGATACTTCTCGCCACCTGCAGGCAACAATGGTGCCAGCGCTTGTTCTATCTGTTCCTGTGTTGGCTGTGCCATATGAGTGCCTTCCTTGGTTAGCGCGTGGCAAATATTTCAATGGTGTCGGCCGTCATATGCTGGGCTTCCATTGTTGCAATCGGGACACTCTCAATACTCGAAACCTTACTCAGGTAGCGACTCACTGCCCGCACTCGCTCCCGAAAAGCGCGCGACCGAACATCGCCGCCACGGGCAAATAAGGTTACTTTACCATCATTTTCCCGCAGCGTCTGCACAACCTCGCGGGAGTCTGCCAAAGCTTCACGCGCCGGCCAGATTTCACCCCCCTCGTATTCTATCGTCCATACGGCCATTTCGCTGGCAGGCATGGACTGTTTATCCTTTTCGGCCAAACTTGGCAGACCTGTTGCCTTGACACTGTTGCTTTTTTGGCTTGTGCGCCCCTGCTCTCTTGCCGCCGCCTGCAGAGGGCTGGTAATGGCTTGCGACATAGGTATCATGCCCTGACCATACTGAGATTGATGCATTGGCGGCATTGCCTGCTCTGCTGGCGTATTACCCATATGACTTTGTTGCCATGATGCACTTGTACCACCAGCGGCTGGTGCCATCGTGTCATCTTCCTGCATCCGGCCAGACATACGCCCAAGCTCGCGCCTTTCCAGCAACTGCATACGCCGATCCAAGCGCACCATGGCGCGTTCTAGCCTTTCCATGCGGTCTTGTACCTGTTGCAACGCTTGATGTAGCTGATTATCGCGTTCACTTTCATACATATACGCTGGCTCGGCATCGTTGGCTGGTGACGTATTGCTTTGTTTGGGCGATGCCGTGATTGGTGCGGGCTGCGCAGCGCTACCTTCGTAGGCTTGCATATGTGGCGTTACCTGTGGTGCCCGTGGATAGGCTGGCGCCACATCGCTGGACATCGTTGTTTTTGTGCATGCCGTAACACTGCACATCGTGGCAATTAAGAAGAGGTGCTTATGCATCTTTTTTATCCCCCCATTTTGGGTATATAGAATAATAGACGCATTTTTATGCATAAGTAAATACCTGTTTACAACTTTTTTAGTGTTGCTATTTTGCAGCTTACTTGTTCTTGCTTAATAAATCGAAAAACTTTTGAACTGCCCAGCCAATAGGGTAAACAAGCTGTTTTATTATGGTGACGCATACGGCAATAATATCACGAAAGAATTTTGTTGTGCTCCGCCAGAATGCCATGGCTTTGGCAAAATTATTTATCATCAGTAAAAACCACACCACAAAATAAAGCACAATTATCACAAACACCAGCCTGAATGCTGGCTCGAGAATAAACACGTAAATCCATGCGAACGTTTGTATGTCCATACCGCCAGATATACGCCATCTGCAGGTGTAAACGCAAATAACTTTTTGCCGGGCGCTGCGGGGAACGTTAAACCAGCTTAGCGCAATAGAAATGTTTGCAGGCGGTCTGGTGGTACAAACCCACTCACACGTTCCAGCGGCTGGCCTGCGCCACGGTTAACAATGAGGGATGGCGTGGATTTTATGCCCATTTGCTTCACTTCGCCAGGCTGTGGCGGCCGCCAGGCACAATCCACTTTGCCATTTATATTGTTTTGCGTTGCGCCGGAAGGCGTCAGATCCACACATGTGACGTCGAACCGACCGGGATTTTCCTCTATCAACTTTTGAAATCCGGGTTCAAATCGCTGACAATAAGGACATTCTGCACTAAAATAATAGGTAATTTCTATATTGCCGCCGCCTATGTTGTTGCTGGCAGTTGGCGGGCGCATGGCCGTTGGGCGTTGCAAAGCCGCGGTCTGGACCTGAAAATTATTATCTTGCGGGCGGCGCAGATTTGGCTGGGTGCGTTGTAAAGCGTTGGGCGCAGCGCGCCTATTCAGGCCGCCTCGGTCAACCGGCACACCAAAGTCTGGCACAGCGGGCATACGCGACTCGTAATTGAGCTGTGCGGCTAGGTCTATACCCTCAGCCTCCGCTTGATTATACAACACCTCTGCCTGCATCCATGCGCGGGTTAATTCTTCGTCTCGCTTGAGCATATCATTATAGGCCTTTACCCATTTCAGGGCATTTTCCATGGTGGGCTCTAGGTTAAAGGCCACAAATTCTCGGGGCGGTTTTTCGTAATTTTCCAAAAATTCATCAACCCGCTGCTCCAGTGGTGGCGGCTTGGGTTGGGCTGGCTGTTGCTGCTGCGCTACGGTGTCATGTTCTTTTTCAGTTTCCACCACAGGGGGTGGTAATAAGGCAGGCTCTGGTGTTGTCTCCGTGACTTCATTGACATCACAGGGTGAAGGCCCTACCGCATAATAATCAACGCATGGCTTTTGCAGTGGCGCAGCCGTGACCAGCCCTGCATACAGAATTGTGGTGCAAAAAAGCCATTTTGTCATTACTTGCCCTCGCGTTGCACACGCCTAACATGCCGCATAAACTTATCCAGTTCTCCGGGGATGCGATAATATCGCTTTGTGCCGCCAGGTGGCATATAAACAACTTCGTCATAGCTTGTGGCTTGGTGCATTCTGGCAAAATAGGCGCCGCTATCGGCACTGAAGCTCAGGCCATCGCCAATGCCAGCTAGCCCCATTTTATCTACCATATTCATATACATTTGTGGATCTTCCGACGACATCAGCACCCGTATATCCAACCCGTCCATGTTGCGGACCTCGTTAATGACACCGTTCAGCCCTGCGTTCATAAGCTCTGGCTTTACAAAAAACAAGGCGCTGCCTAATGGGAATTCGGTCTGTTGCACTTCCTGTGTGCGGCTGGCGGGCGTTTGAGCTGTGGGGGCTGGCCGCGCAGGCTGACGTATGCTGTTCTCAGCGGGCGGTGTTGTTGGTGATGTATTTCTGCCCTCAAATCCGCTGCGCTCTTCTACATCTACACTATCTTGCGTGGCAGGATCATACTGGCGGATGCCCGCAGTGGCCAACGCCGCCAGCCCCAAGGCCAAAGCACTAGCTGTTATGAAAAAATTATATTTTTTTAGCATCAGAATATAGTCCTGTTTTTCAACCAGTTATCCTCCGGCAGGGGTTCCGAGAATTCCTCCCACTCAAACTTACACAAGCTGGGCACACCACCGGCCAGCAGTTTTGCAATGTCTGTTGGTGAAATAACCATCTCGCATTTACTGCCTTTCCATAAGGTAAATACATAGTTACCTTCTGCCATTTTAGCTTCAATATCCGGATTACCGCTAATCGCCTGATTGGCAATTTCCAGCCCTTTGGCATAACCCTGCGTGGTAATTGCAGAATTCTCGCCCAGTTCGTGCCAGGCATTGGCTTCTGTCCCCACCGAGTAACAGCGCGACCCTTTATGCGAACTGCTGCCGTACTTTTTCACATTGTTGGCTTGCATCACTTTGCTGGTATAAGGGCTTTTAGTATAGAGGGGAGGATAATCCATATTAAACTTGGCGCCGGTATACTCATCATGGCTAATCATGTAGTTTTTGGCGGCAAAGTTGTAGCCACGCGCCATAACCAGTCCGGCATGTTTGGGGGTTTCCTCGTGTTGAGAGTAACCCAACGGCCGATCAAACCCCCAGCTACCAATGCAACCCATGCTGGACAGCATGCCCGTGAGTGATGTTCCCGTCAGCCCGCTCCCCTGAGACAACACCGAGCATGCCGAGTAAGCTGTTAACCCCATCCCCGGGTAGGCCTGTATCACATTATTTACCATGCTGCCCATATCGCCGGAGGCACCACTCCACATAGAAGGATGATCGCCACTATAAAAAGCCGGCCAAAACCCATAAGGCATCGCACCCATCACCTGCCCCATGGCAATATTCCCTAATTGTGCTGGGTTGCCTGCAACGGTCAAGATTGAAGATGCAGTACCTGCGCCGGGGAGAGAAAAGTTGGCAGCCGTCAGGGGATCGAAGCCACCACTAGGAACAATAGATGTATCCCAGCCGCCAGCCCCGACACTACTGCCTTGGCTTGTTGAATTGCCCAATGGGTCTGGAAGGCCCTCAAAGAGGGCAGCCATCCGCCGATCTGGCTGCTGCTGGCTTTGGGGGATAGCACCAAGCCCGGCCTGCTGGCGGATGCGGGCGGCTTGCATATCTGTCACAGGTGTCATGGCAAGGTCGGCTGCACTGGGCCCAAACTCTGCTGGCCTATGATGGCTGTATTTCTCGCAGTTTGCCCCAATTTTAGCTAACCGCTGCTCTAGTTGCTGGCGCGCTGTGTGCACATCCCGCTGGACGGTTGCCATGCGGCTGCGCAACTTTGTCACTTTGGCTGTTTCCACCTTTTTATGGTGATCCCAGTCTGACCGGTAACCTACCTGATTGGTAACAAATTGTTTGGTAATATATGTACCATCTGGCTGACGCACACGCCGTGGCTCTGTTTTATAATAGTAGCCGTTACACGCCGGATACTGGCCATCTAACTTAAAGTCGCTAATACGGTTTTTTGTGCAAGAAATATCACCATCCGGTGCATATTTATCGGTACGGGGCAGCATTTCGCAGGTCGTGACCGGGGGGGCGCCATTTGTTGGCTGGGTTGTGGTGCATACCTCCTCACAATTAATATACTGCCGCGTTAGCCCTTCCTGTTTGGATGGCACGGTTATGTACCCCGCTGATGTCAGCGGACAGGCTTCTGGGGGCTGGTTGGCTTTGGCTGTTTGTCTGTGCCCAAAAGGCCGATAGGTGGCGTGGGGCAGCAGCGTGCCATCGTGTTCTACATCTTTTACATTGGTATGCAGGCGACTGATTTTTTCGTCCACTTCTTTCAGTTGTTGCATGGTGTAGCAGGCATCGTCCACTTTATTTTCCAGTAGTTTACCATTCGCAAACTCAACAGCCCCCACAGCAGCGTTACGGGCTGTATTCAACAGATCGGTACTGCTTTGTATTTGGGTTTCCAGTCGATGCGCCATCAACTGGCTGCTGCCATTTTGCACAATTTCTGGCCGGTACTTGCCCGTACGACGATCGGTGACCATATGCACCACATCGGGCGGCAGATTATCAAAGCCACGTTCTGCGGCTATTTCCATCGTCACTTTATAAAGTCTGTTATAATCTTCAGCATAGTCAAGGGAAGCCAGCTGGGTGGAGAGCTCACTCATTTTTTGCGATAATTTATTAAACTGTGCGCG
>CAZDNZ010000045.1:0-8449 GCA_964506925.1 uncultured Pseudomonadales bacterium
AAAGTGCGGGGTACTATTCGCTTTATTGCCTCGCAAGCTGATCCGCAAACCAAAACGTATCGTGTTGATTTAAAAGTAGATGGTGCCGAATACACCATACCTACCGGCATGTCGGCCACGTTGGAAATACCAACCCGTGCCCAAACAGCTTATCAAGTGCCCCATGCCGTGCTGGTACTAAACGACGACGGCGAGCTTGGCATTAAAACCATTGTCCAAACCAGTACAGACCCTACAGCCCGCTTTATGCCGGCGGATATTTTAGGCGATACAGAAGATGCGGCGTGGATTGAAGTTGATGCGACGCGTCCTTTGGATATTGTGACCCGTGGCCAAGTGACACTGGCAGATGGCATGCCGGTACGCGTGGAACAACAGAATCAGGAGGAGGCGGAATAATGCCCCGTAAACCTGCACCACAGAGTATGGCGCCACGTTTTCAGCTATGGCTGTGGGCTGGCTTGGCAATCACACTGATAATCCTTTGGTGGATTCGGGGGGCGCTCGCGCCATTTATTACAGGCCTTATTCTGGCCTATATGTTGGCACCACTGGTGAACAAACTGCATAATATGGGGTGGCCTCGGACTATCGCCGCCCTGTTGCCCTCCACGTTATTTTATCTATTTTTGTTTGGCGGCATACTGGGCGGCATGCCGTTGCTGATGTCGCAGGCCAGCGCGTTTATACGTAGCTTACCACAGGTAGAAAGCTGGGCACCACAGGCTTTGCAGCAGGTAGAAGAAACCATTGGCTTTTCCCTGAATTTTGACACCATCCTGACCAACCTAGCCAGTTACGGTAACGAGATTTTATCTGGCGGATTGCAGGGGTTGGGCGCAGCTGTGGCAGGGATTTCCGCGATTGGTAGTTTTGGCATGTTTTTGCTGATTACCCCGCTGGTGACGTTTTACTTGCTGCTGGAATGGCCGCGTCTGCCGGCTTTTTTGCGGTCTGTCATGCCGCCAGCCGTGCGGGATAATATTATGCACATTCTGGGGCGTATTGATGCCAAGGTTGCTGGGTTTATCCGTGGTCAGCTGTTAGTCGCTTTGATTCAAGGCATATATTACGCCATCGGCCTAACACTGGTGGGCATTCAGCTGGGCTTTGTGCTGGGCTTACTCACCGGACTGCTGACCTTAATCCCTGTGGTGGGCGGCCTGTTGATGATGGTGGTGACGTTTATTGTGACGTTGGTGCAGTATCAACTTACGGATTGGATACCTTTTGCACTGGTGGCAGCCGTGTTTGCCACAGGTAGTATTTTGGAATCGGTGTATTTATCGCCAAAGATTTTGGGGCAGCAGGTAAACTTGCACCCAATTTGGGTTATATTCGCCCTGATTGTTGGTAGCCATGTGGCTGGCATTGTGGGAATGTTGCTGGCCGTACCGGTTGCCGCCGTGGTTTCCGAGCTTATATCTATCGGTTTAGAACGCTGGCGCAACTCGCGCTACTTTAAGGATAACGCATGATTCGTTGGGCTCTAAACCACACCCGTACTATGATGATGGCGCTGGTTTTATTGCTGGTGGCGGGTGCGTACAGTTATGTCGCTATTCCAAAGGAATCTTCGCCAGATGTGCCTATCCCCGTTATTTATATTTCCGTAACGCTCGATGGTATTGCGCCAGAAGATGCTGTCGCGCAACTGCTAAAACCGTTGGAACAGGAAATGCGCGGCCTGGAAGGGCTGGATGAAATGGAAGGCACCGCTTTTGAGGGGGGTGCCAACTTGGTGCTGCGCTTTGTTGCTGGGTTTGATAACGATCAGGCTTTGCTGGATGTCCGCGAAAAAGTGGATCTGGCGCGCCCCGAATTTCCTGATGCGGCCGATGAACCGAAAGTATCGGAAGTAAATATTTCCTTGTTTCCAATTCTAACGGTTATCCTTTCCGGTGCACTGCCAGAGCGGGAGTTTAAGGCTATTGCCGAGGATTTACAGGATCGTATAGAAAGTGTTGGCAGTGTGCTGGAGGCGCAATTGGGGGGTGTTCGCGAAGAACAGGTGCTGATAGAAGTAGATCGTACAAAATTGGAATCGTTTGATTTGAATCCAAGTGCGCTGGTGCAGCTTATTAATAACAATAACCGTCTGGTGGCTGCGGGCAGCTTGGAGCTGGAGCAAGGCCGCTATGCGGTGAAAATCCCCGGATTATTTGAAACCCGCGATGATCTGCTAAATCTGCCTTTGGTGGTGGATGGCGATCGTACTGTGCGCATCCGTGATATTGCCACAGTTAAGCGTGCCTTTAAGGATCATACCCGCCTAACCCGTGTTGATGGCAAGCCAGCCGTAACGCTGGAAGTTTCCAAACGTATTGGCGAAAATATTATTGAAACGGTGGATAAAGTAAAAGCCATTGTCCGCGCTGAATCTGAAAACTGGCCAGAACAACTGAGTTACAGCTTTACCAATGATGAATCCACTAAAATTCGTAACCGCCTGAACGATTTACAAAATAATGTGGCGACTGCTGTCATTTTGGTTATGGTGGTGGTGTTGGCTGCATTGGGTATTCAGTCGGCCTCGCTGGTCGCACTGACCGTACCGGGATCGTTCCTGACAGCAGTGATGCTTCTGTTTGCTTTTGGCTTTACCACCAATGTGGTGGTGTTATTTGCCCTTATTCTTTCAGTCGGTTTGCTGGTGGATGGCGCGATTGTGGTTACCGAGCTGGCGGATGTTAAATTGCGCCAAGGTAAACGCCGGATTGAAGCCTTCACCGAAGCTGCCCAAACTATGGCACTGCCCATTATTGCCAGCACAGCCACCACGCTGGCGGCGTTTTTACCGCTGCTATTCTGGCCAGATACAGTTGGTGAATTTATGAAGTTTATGCCGCTCACCCTCATTTTTACCCTCAGTGCCAGCTTGGTTATGGCGTTGCTGTTTTTGCCAACTATGGGGGCAGCTTTGCCGCGCCCTGCCACCACGCGTGGGGCGGAAAATCCACCTTTTTATGTTAAGCCGTACGAAAATTTTCTGGCGCTGGCGCTGCGGCATCCTCTCAAAATGCTGGGCGGGGTTTTTTGGGTTTTTGCACTTGTGATGATGGCATACATTCAGTTTGGCCAAGGGATAGAGTTCTTCCCCCGCATCGAACCCGAACGTGCCCGCCTCCAAGTACACGCAAAGGGGGATTTATCGATTCAGCAAAAAGATAAAATTATGCAGGAAGTGGAACAAAGGCTGGCCGACCTGCCCGGTGTAACCATGCAATATGTGGCCGTGGGGGATGTTGGCAGCCGGCAAGAAGGGCCATCTGACAAAATTGGGACGATCTCAATGGAATATGCCGATTGGGATACTGGTCGTCCCCCTTCGGCACAGATTTTGAACGAAGCCCTTGCTCGCGTGGAAGATTTATATGGCATTCGCGTCGAACGTCAGGAAGATAGGGATGGCCCCAGCAGCGGTAAGCCAATCAAAATTGCCGTATCTGCCCCGCGGTTTGATATGCTGGAGCCCATCGTAACCGATATTCGCCAGCGGCTGGAAGATATGCCCGGCACACGTAACGTGGATGATAACCTCCCTGAACCCGGTATTGAATGGACGCTGGATATCGACCGCGAGGAAGCCAACCGTATGGGTACGAATTTGGCCGAAATTGGGACAACTGTGCGGTTGGCCACCAATGGCGCTATTGTGGGCGATTTCCGCCCCGAAGAGCTGGACGAGGAAATAGATATTGTTGCCCGTTTTGCCGATGGTAAACGCAGCTTGGATGTGATTGAAAACCTGAAAATAAGTACGCCACAAGGGCATATTCCCCTTAGCCACTTTATGGCGCAAAAGCCACAACCAAAAGTAACCGTCATTCGGCGGCTGGATCAACGCCCCACGGCCTTTGTGGAAGCGGATATTGCCGAGGGTACGCTGGCAAACGATGTTGTGCAAAACCTAGATGCCGAAATAGAACAGGAGCTGGCCAATCTACCGCGCGGTGTGAACATTACGTTCAAAGGGGAAAATGAGGATCAGGCAGAATCTGCCGCTTTTCTGCAAAAGGCTTTCGCTGCCGCTATTGCCATTATGGCCATTATTCTGGTCACCCAGTTTAACAGTTTTTATCAGGCGCTGGTTATTTTAACGGCGGTTGTGCTTTCTACAGCTGGTGTTTTGCTGGGGCACCTTGTTATGGGTAAACCTTTTAGTGTGGTCATGAGTGGTTTAGGTGTGATTGCGCTGGCAGGTATTGTGGTGAATAACAATATTGTACTGCTGGACACCTATAATACCTTGCGCAAAAAGCACGATTGGCACACCGCTCTTATGGAAACAGGTAAAAGCCGCCTGCGCCCGGTATTATTAACAGCGATTACCACTATGATTGGCCTGTTACCTATGGCGCTGAAAATTAATTTGGATTTAATAAATAGATCCTACGTTTACAATGCGCCATCTACCCAGTTTTGGGATCAATTGGCCAGCGCCATTATTTTTGGGCTTGCTTTCGCCACCCTCCTGACCCTTATTGTCACCCCCTGCATGATGGCTTTGCTCGAGCGGCGTAAGCCGCGACCCCAATAAGATACTCGGCGTAAGCCGCGAGCATAATAAGATGCCTGCCGCAAGCCGCGACTCCAATAAAATACCCGCCGCAAGGTGCGATTGTAAGATACAAGCACCTGACGTAAATCCCACACCGCTTGTGGTTGGCCAGTTTATAAATATTGCCACCCTGTTGCCAGCGGTATATTTTGTAATCAAGTAAAAAGGAGCAATACCCATCCCATGCACGTATTTTTAACGTTTCTGCTGCTGCTGTTGGCTGGCGTAACGGGTGCTGAAACAGCGCATCCGGGCGGTTTTCCAACACCAGTGAGCGAAACAGCAACCCGCATCACCGAGACCTACAATATTATTTTTTGGATTATTTCAGCCGTGTTTGTGGTGGTTATGGTGCCGATTACGGTGGCGCTGTTCCGTTTTCGCCGTAGCCAGAAAAAAGAAGCAGCTACGTTTAGCCATAATACAGTGATTGAGGTCGTCTGGACGGCTATACCTGCCTTAATCTGTGTTTATATTGCTTACATTAGTTTTAATGCCACGGCTTTTGTGCGTACCATCCCGGAAGCAGGCCTCACGGTAGAAGTGGTGGGCTATCAGTTTGGCTGGGATTTTTACTATCCAGATTTTTCGGAAGGTGATGTCTATTTGGCCAGCCCCATGCCAGCAGATCCGCACCCCACCCTTTCCCTGCCGGATGCCCCGCGTTATGTACCGCAGCTGGTGGTGCCTGTGGGTGTGCCCATTAAAGTGCATGTTACCGGGCAGGATGTGATTCACTCATTCTATGCAGGTAATCTGGGTATTAAAATTGATACCATTCCTGGCCGTATTAACTACGGTTGGTTTACGGTGGATACTCCGGGCGAATATATTGGCCAATGTACCGAGCTGTGCGGTGCTGCCCATGGCGAAATGTTTTTTACGGTAAAAGGCGTATCCATGGAGGCCTTTACCCAGTTTATTAACAACCAGCGCACCTTGAATGGGTTGGAAGCATTGCCGCCGGCCGATTTTACCAACGCAATATCCGCAGCCCCGGAAATAAAAACCTGAATACACTCAGCTCTTCAGTAGCTGCGCCATTTCCTGCTTAAAAGTGGTGGTTACATCTGCGGCATAGGGGTTGAGCGTCTGTATGGCTGCAAAAAGTTCCTGTGAATCTTGGCTTAATAAATCACGGAGCTGACGCAGGTGGGTATAGCTGGCCGTTTCCAAAGCTAAAGTGGGCAATGTCATCCGGTTTAGCGTAAACCCGATAAGGTGCGTTAGCCCCATTACATAAGCCATATGTTGGTCGTGTGTGGTGGGTGTCATGGTATGTATTTTCAGCCGAAGGTGGGTTTCAAAAACATCCCATAAATATTGTGTTGCGGGCGTTAAAGGGGCTTTATCGCACCATACCAGCGGCGCACCGGCCAAACCATCCCGCGCATAGCTTTGCGGCCCAAACAAGGGATGCAGCGGTAAAATAGGTTGGCCAGCAGGGAGTGCCGCTTGCATAGCTTTTGCAGGGACTTCCTTCACAGAGCCAATATCAAAAACCAGTGTGTGAGGCTGAATATATGGTGACAGCTGTTGGCATACGTCCGTAACCGCTTGTACGGGCACTGCCAGCATAATGTAATCCATATGTGCCATATCCTCCAAGGTAGATATAGCAAAGGCACACTGTGCAGGCGGCTGGGTATCGTAAATAGATATGCTAAAATACGGCTGAAAAAGCTGCGCCATAAGCTGCCCCATTTGACCAAAGCCAATAATGCCAAGTGTAGGTTGTTTCATCTGGCTACGCCTCTTTTTCCAAATTTTCCAAAGCTATGGCCATACGGCTAAGGCCTGCCACCACGGCAGTATCGGTTCGTAAAACAGAGGCGCCCAAACTTAAAGGTGTGCCATGGCTGGCTAAAAGTGTGGTTTCCGCCGCGCTAAAGCCACCTTCAGGGCCAACCACCAACCGATAATAAGCACTGTTTGACGAGTCTGACACGGCGTCTGTGGGTATGACAGGCAGGTGTGGTGCATGTTCCCGCGCACAACACCAGTATAAGGGGCCAGATGCTTCATTCAGCGCGTCTGCCAGCGGTAAGGGGGGCAGCAGGCATGGCAGCGTTAGGCGCTCGCATTGCTCGGCAGCTTCAATGGCAATGGTATGCATCCGCGCCATATTCAAGCGGGTTGGTACGCTATGCGCAGCAAATACTGGTTGGATAGCCGCAACATTTAATTCGGTGGCTTGCCGCACAATATGCTCCATCGCCTCGCGTTTGGGCAACCCAATAAGCAGGGTAACGGGTAACATAGGCAGCGGCGCCCCCTCAAAAGCCAAGTTTTGTACTGTTGTGCCCGCCAAATACCCGCTATAGACCCCCGTCTGCCCATCAAAAAGGCTTATTTTTTCCCCATCTTGCAGGCGCAGCACCCGCCGCAACCGCTTGTGCAAGGCCGGCGGCAAAAGCACATCTTGGCCAGCCGCCAGCCGCTGTTCAACAAAAAAAGGATGCTGCGCCGGCATAATCAGGCAGCTAATAGTTGAGGGGACGTTGCCGGGTTGCGGCCACCTACCTGCATAATAACCTGCCCTGCCAGCTTATGCCCAGCCTGCAGGCAGTTTTCAATAGAAAGGCCTTGGCTTTGCGCACTTAGAAAACCAGCCGCGAATGTATCGCCAGCGCCTGTAGCATCAACAATATGTTCAATTTTTTCACAGGGGACAAATACTTCCCGGCCTGTGGTATCAAAATAGGTAGCACCATCTCCGCTATGGGTGGTGACGCGCGCCGTTTTTTGCAAAACATCTAATGTTTTAGGGGTGCAAATCCGTTGCAGCATTTCCCATTCATCATCATCGGTAAAAATAAGATCAACCCCACTATGAATAATATCATTCAACGCCTCGGCAGCTTGTTCCAGTACAGCAGGCGCACCTAGGGTCAGTACGCGCTGCGTTCCAGCCGTTTTGGCTTGTTGCAAGGCCTGTTTTGCCACAGTCGCTTGGTCGAGCAGGGTATAACCTTCTATAATCAAGGTTTTGGCCGTCTGAATCCAGTCCGGCTGCAGCCAGCTCTCTGCCATAACGCAACTACGAGGCGGGTAAACAAAAGATCGATTATTTGCCGTCAGCAGAACAAAAATCTGAAATGTGATGTCATCCGCCACAGGTTCAGGCATTAAAACCTCAGCATTTTGCATACTAGCGTAAAAGTTCTGGCCGGCAGCATCGTTGGCAACTTTACCAATAAAACCACAGCTATGCCCAAGTTTTCCCAGTGTCCAGAGGCAGTTTGCGGCCGAGCCGCCCGGGTGAAAAGCCTCGATGGGCATCGCTTCGTTTATCGCTAGCAGGCCTGCATGATCTGGCGCAATGGAGTCCCCTTCCTGCAGGCCAATTTTTTCCAAAAACTCTGTCGTTACATGTGCATGCGCATCCACAACAGCATTACCAACAGCGCAAAAATCCATATTTATCGTCCTTACATTTATTTATGTACTGTGCAATGAATAACACAGATGTAAAAGAATTGAATGAGGAAAATATGGACTTATGGCTGTCACTAAGGCTAAGATTTCCAAAAAGGTAAAAGCATATGGCACATCAACACGAAACAGATCACGATTTTTTTGTCCCAGAGCGCTCAATCTGGCCGCTGGTGAATTGCGCTGGTATTGGCCTGCTGATGTTCGGCATTGTTGCTTGGCTTCACCTAGAGCCTACGGCCATCGGCCAGCTCATGGTTGCTGGTGGCCTTTTTGTGGCACTAATGGGGGCAGGCAGTTGGTGGCGCGCGGCTATTAATGAAAGCCGAGAGCGTGGCTACAAAAACGTGCCGCAAGTCTTGGAATTGGGCAACAGGTACGGGATTATCTTTTTTATTATCTCAGAAATCATGTTTTTTGCTGCATTTTTTGCCGCCTTTTTTTATCTGGGGC
>CAZDNZ010000046.1:0-8424 GCA_964506925.1 uncultured Pseudomonadales bacterium
ATTTTCTTTTTGAATCAGGTATGCCTGCGGCATAGATTATATCGTGGATGCTGCGGATTGGATTTTTTGGGACCAGCATGACGGTGCTGTTTGGGAACAGGTTCGGCCGGCGGTATGGCCACAGACCGCCGCAGGGTAAAATTGGCACCCGGAACAAAATCAAAAACCACGCTTTTTGATTTTGGATATAAAATGGAGGCCGGGGCGGGATTCGAACCCGCGAATGACGGTTTTGCAAACCGCTGTGTTAAGCCACTTCACCACCCGGCCGCAGGTTTATTCTTTATTCATTAAAGAAAACGCGCACAAAGGTCAACGTGTAATGTGCTGTGTGGCTTGATAGATATCGTTTTTCCCCGTAAAGTACACAAAAATAGAAAAAGAACCTATGCATATTATTATACTAGGCTGTCGGGAGGTGGGGCAAAGTATTGCGCGCCATTTTGCGGCAGAAGGTCACGCCCTGGTGGTGGTGGATGAAGACCCAGAAAATCTGCAAAACTTGGCAGAATCGCTGGATGTACAAACCCTGTGTGGGGTGGGCAGCCACCCGTCTATTTTGGAAGCAGCTGGTGCCGATCAGGCCGATATGCTGATAGCGGTTACCCCCTCCGACGAGTTAAATATGGTGGCATGCCAAATGGCCCATGCCCTGTTTCAAGTGCCGAAAAAAATTGCCCGTATCCGGGAGTTGTCTTACCTAAAGCTGGTGGGTAGCCATGTTTATAGTGCCACTAATCTGCCCGTGGATGTTGTTATTAGCCCCGAGTTGGAGGTGGCCGCTGCAATTGAAAAAACATTAGAAGTGCCCGGCGCGTTTGATGCCCAATCTTTTGCCCAAGAACGGCTGATGCTGGTTGGCGTCAGGTTGGGTCAGCAAGCTCCGATTCTGGGCGAGAAGCTGGCAAGGTGGCCTCATCTGGGTGTGCGGTTTGAGGCGTTGGTGCTGTTCCGTGATGAACGCCTGTTGCTGCCAGATGGCGAAGATCATCTAGAACCCGGCGATGACCTGTATTTTCTGAGCCGTACCGAACATCTGGCCGAGAGCCTGAATATTCTGGGTAAGCATGAGCACAGGGTGGAAAATGCCATGATTATTGGTGGCGGCAGTGTGGGGTATCATCTGGCATTACGGTTGCAGCAACGCCACACTAACCTACGGATTTTGGAAAAAGACCGCGACCGTGCGCGGTTTCTGGCAGATCGGCTGGATCGTGTGACCATTGTGCATGGGGATGCGCTGAATCAGGATATTTTGAAACAAGAGAATGCTGGCCGGATGGACGCGGTGCTGTGCGTGACATCTGACGATGCGGTGAACATTCTGGCGGCTGTGCAGGCCCAGCAAATGGGTGTGGATAATACGTTGGCGTTAATCCAACGCCCCAGTTTTGTGCCGCTGGCCGAGCAGGTGGGGTTGAATAAAGTGATTTCTCCCCAACAAATTACGGTGTCGCGCATTTTGCAACATGTGCGGCGTGGGCAAGTGGAATCGGTTCATACAGTGCGGGATGGTATGGGCGAAGTGCTGATGATTCAGGTGGATGAAGATTGCCGTGCCAACGGTTGCCATATCAGAGATTTACCATGTGGTGCGGCGCGGGTTGCGGCTGTCCTGCGGCCAGACGGGCGCATCGTATTGCCACGAGAGGAAAATGTGCCACTACAGAAAGGGGATCATATCCTTATTTTTGCTCGTTACGAAGCTTTGCACGCTGTTGAAAAACTATTTGGCTTGAAAGAATAGGAGGATAGTATTATCGCGGAAAACTATGCTAAAGTGCGATATTATGAAAATTATCCGGTTCATTTATGCAGCGTGGCTGCACGAGCTTAATCAGCTGAAAACCCAGCCTGGAACCTATATTTTTCTGTCATTCAGCTGGATGGCGCTGGTATTGTGTGCCTTTTTCCTCGGTGATTTCTTTGCGTCCAATCGGGCCAATATGCAAATTTATTTTGCTTACCTGCCATGGGTTATGATGATTATTCTGCCAGCTTTGGCCATGGGTACATGGAGCGAGGAATGGCGGCGGGGTACCGCCGAGCGCCTGTTGACCTTGCCCATATCGCCTGTGTTGTTAACGCTGGGTAAATTTTTGGCACAATTTACGGTATTGCTGGTTTTATTAATCGGCACACTCCCCTTTGTGGTGACCCTTTATTGGCTGGGCAATCCCGCTTTCTTGCTGATCATAAGTGGTTATATTGGCGCCGTCTTGTTAGGGGGCACTTTATTGGCGGTAGCGATGGCCTTTAGTCAGCTTAGCCGGCATCCGGCCGGGGGCTATGTTTTGGGCGTGCTAGGCATTTTTATCTTGCTGGCCTTGGGTTGGGGCGTGCTGAATAAAGTATTGTTGGGCGTTGTGCCGCAACCTGTGCTGGAAGTGCTGATTCATTACAGTGTGTTGGAGCATTTTCGTCGGTTTAATGTGGGTATGGTGCGGTTGGCAGATGTGCTTTTCTTTATTAGCCTGACCATCACATTTTTATGGATAAGCCATCTTTTTCTGTTGGGGCAACTGCGTGGTAGGCGCATGTTACGCTGGCTTGCCCTGCCGTTGGTTGTGCTGCCCATATTTTTTGGCCTGGTGCTGCCCCAAGTGCCACCAACCATTCAGTGGGATGCCACGGCGAATAAGGTTCATACTTGGCATGATACCAGTACTCGCTTTATTCAGAATTTGGATGAAGATATATATCTAACATTTTATTTCTCTGAAGATCATCCAGATGTGCCCGTGCCGCATAAACAATTTGCCCGCCAAGTAATGGCTAAGCTGCGGGATATGTCTCGGCTGAATCCAGAACGGATTAAGGTTGAGCGCGTGATTCCCGAAAAAGACGTGGCCTATGAAGTACAAGCCACCAAGGATGAAGTGCAGGAGTGGCCATTAGCCGGGGGGGAGGGGTATTACTTTGGCTTGTCCCTCAAGCGATTTGATGCCAACGGTTTGGTACGACAGTTGAAAATTCCGATATTTCAGCCTGCGCGCGCCCAATTTTTAGAGTTTGACCTGATGAGTGCGCTGGTGGATTTAATGCGGGATAAGCCGAAAAAAATTGGTATTCTTACCGAGCTCACCCTGACGAATCGGGATAGTCGCCCCCGCTTTTTAAATGATTTGCTAGATGTGTACGAAATTGATTTGCTGCGCGGGGGTGAGCCCAAATTTCCAGATGAGCTGGATGTGGCCATTATTTTCATGACCCCATTTTTTGATGATGAAAGCCTGTATGCTCTGGATCAATATATTGTGCAGGGGGGGAATGTGCTGCTGGTAATGGATCCTTTCCTGCGTACAGCACCGCAGGACGATTTGAAACGCCCTGACCGAAATGCGGATGACTGGGCCAAGGATCATCCGGCTGATTTGCTGCGTAAGTGGGGCATTATTTATGATTATCGGGAAATTGTGGCCGATATCTCGCTGGGGCAGACGGTTTCCCTGCCGGGGGCTGGTTTGGCACAATATCCTTTGTGGTTAAATTTAAGGCAGAATCAGATAAACCAGAATGTGCCATTTACGGGGTTTGTCAGTAGCCTGCTGTTGGCAGAAAGTGGTCATTTTACCCAAGAAAATATTGCAGAAGGCCTCACCTATACGCCATTGCTGCAAACAACCGCCAACAGCCGTTATGTCGCCCGGCAGGATTTGGATACCAAGCCTGCCCAAATGCTGGGGAGTGCGCTGCTGGGTACCCTCCAACAGCGGGACTTGGGGGCACTGCTGGCGGGCACTTTCCAAAGCACTTATACAGATATGCCTGCTGCTGTAAAACAATATTACCGCGACTATGCCGATGACCCCGAGGATGTGACCTACCCCCAACATACCAAAACATCGGGCGCAACCGGGCGTATTCTCCTGTTAGGGGATCTGGATTTTTTGCATGACGAGTTTGCCCTTTATCAGGAAAATCGTCTGGGGGAGCAACGTCTGGGGCTGGCCAATGATAACCTGACGTTTTTTTATAATGCTGTGCAATATCTGGCGGGGGATCAGGTGCTGCTGCCAATTCGGGGGAAGGCTGTAGATCAGCGGCCATTTACGCGGATTGAAAACCTGTTAGAGCGGGTGGCGGCTAAATATCAGGCGCTGGAGCAAGAGCTGGTTGCCGAGTTGTTTGAAGTAAGCCAGCGGTTACGAAAGCTGCAAGGTGATCAAAAAGCCGAGCAGGCGTTGCAATCTAGCGTACAGGAAGAAGTAGCAGCCTTTAAGGCGCGGGAAATAGATATTAAGCGCAAATTGCGCGATGTGCGGCGTAACCTGCGCCAGGATGTAGAAACACTGCAACGCCAGATTATTGCGGTTAACCTGTTGGTCGCGCCGTTGCTGTTGGCTGCTGGGGGGCTTATGCTTTGGCGGTTACGCCGCCGGCGGGCTCGTCCGCTAAAAAAATAAAATAAAACGGTTGAAATAAAGTTGAGTATTCAAGTAGGTTATAGATATGAGTGATGAACATGTAATAACCGTCCGTACCGAGGCTACGCCCAACCCAAACAGCTTAAAATATACGCTGGGGCGTATGCTGATTCCCGGCGGCAGTGCAAATTTTCCAGATGCTGGCAGTGCCGAAGGGCGCTCGCCTTTAGCCAGCCGCATGTTTCAGGTTGAGCAGGTAGTGGGTGTTTTTATCGGGCCCGACTTTTTTACCTTAACCCGCCGCAGCGAGGATGAAGACTGGAATGAAATAAACCAGCATGTAGCCCCACAATTGGAAGCCTTTTTAGAATCTGGTGAGCCTGTTCTCAGAGGGCAAGCCCCAGCGGCTGCGCCCGACATTACAGATACGGATGCCGACCCTGCCATGGTTGCGCACATCAAAGAGATACTGGATAACAAAGTACGCCCAATGGTGGCTATGGATGGTGGGGACATTATTTATCGTGGTTTCAAGGAGGGTATTGTGTACCTAGAGCTGCATGGTGCATGCTCGGGCTGCCCCAGTTCAACCCTGACCTTGAAAGATGGGGTTGAAACCATGCTGAAGCAGGAAGTCCCTGGGGTACAAAGTGTTGAGGCCTTGTAAACGCCTTATAACCCAAAAAACCTAAAAATTTTTTTGCACTGCACACAAATAATTTGCAACCACCGTTTTAACCACGCATACTCTTACTATGTTCGATGATAAAACCCTGCTTAACGCCATGACATCCCCCACCACTGAGCGGAAGACACGAACGCTGTCCGAGCGCTGTTTAGAACTGGCGGCTTTGGGGTACGATGTAGATTGTGCCGCTGCTGCCAAATGGGGACTGGATCTAGCCACCCTAAAACGTCTGGCCGAGGCCTACCGTATGGGCTGGTTACATAATGTAATGAGCCGGATTACGCCCCTGACTGTCCGGCGGCAAGAGGATTATGTGGTGATGGCGGATCTGTTTATTCTGAGCGAAGAAGAAGCCGCCCAGTTGCTTTCAAAATTTCAGACCGATATGGAACTTTTCTGCCAAATGGCGGGTATCCAGATTACTGAGCATATGACCAAAGATGGTGTTTCGCCAGAGTTAAAGGCTCATGTGGCTTTGTATGATGCCATTGCTAACCTGCTGGCGGTTAAATACGGTATTCTGGCAGCAGATCCCATTCAAGAGATGGCACTGGCACCCTTGGATTGCGCCCTCGATAGCCACGATGGTAACCCGTTTGTGCGCCAATTTCTGGATGAGCGTTTTCCCGAGCGTCTGTCTTCTTAGGCCATGCCGAGGCCATGTTTTTAGCATAGACCAAACTTCATTTATGTGTTTACCTGCCCCAAAATGGGGAGCAAGGCCGTGCAGGATAAATATGCTTTATTAGCCGTGCGTTGGGCGGTGGGGACTGTGGCTATTCTGATTTTATTGAAACTCAGCGCTTTCTGGGTTACCGGCGCGGCTTCCATGTTGGGCTCGTTGTTGGATACATTAGGAGATGCCGTCCTATCCCTCATGGCGTTGGGCAGTGTGTGGATTGCGCAAAAACCAGCAGATAAAAATCATCGGCATGGTCATGGTAAAGTTGAAGGTATTTTTGCCTTGTTTCAGGCCTTCTTTTTGCTAAGTGTTGCAGCCTTTTTGGCCATGAAATCTGCGCAGCATATTTATGCCCCTGTAGTCATTCAGCAGCATACTTTGGGCATCGGGGTTTCTGGGCTGACCATAGTGCTGACTTTGATATTGATACAGGTGCAGCGCTATGCGATGCGCTATACAAACTCGTTAGCGGTTGCCGCCGATCATCAGCATTACCTGAGCGATTTATTTTTGAATTCGGGTGTGATTGCAGCCTTGGTATTGGATTGGTATGGCGCGCCTGCTTGGCTGGACGGCGCCACTGGTTTGCTGATTGCTGCCTATATGGGGTATGCTGGAGGCAAAGTGGGTACGCAGGCGGCGCACATGCTGCTGGATCGCGAAATTGATCCGGCTGGCCGGCATAAAATAGAGACACTGGTTAAACGTCATCCACAAGTAAAAGGTATGCACGATTTACGCACCCGTTGGTGTGGTAAGCTGATTTATATTAGCTTCGATGTTGAATTATCGGGGGAGCTCACTTTGGTGGCGGCGCATCAGATTCTGCGGGAACTTGAAGAAACTCTGCTGACAGAATTCCCACAGGCCGATATTCTTATTCATCCAGATCCGGAAGGGGATACTGCAGATACCCGTCACAGGGTGGCCAAGATTCATCAATAAGTTATCGTTATTTGACAACTTAACAATGTGACATTGTTAAGTTAAATTAGAATATATGATTATAGGAAAACTTTGAATAAAATGAATGCTGTTGATACCAAACGCTTTAAGGAGATGCTGATAGCCTTGCGTGCTGAAACGCAGGCGTCTTTGATTTCTGCGGGGGATTCTTCCCGTGCGGTGGAACTGGATCAAACGACGGTCGGGCGGTTGTCCCGGATGGATGCCATGCAACAGCAGGAAATGGCGCTATCGGCCAAACGCCGGCAGGCGCAACTGCTGCACCAGATTGAGCAAGCCCTGCAGCGTATTGAGCAAGGAGATTACGGCTACTGTGTGGTGTGCGATGACCCCATCGCTGAAAAGCGGCTGGAACTAAACCCAGTAGTACAAACGTGTATTAAATGCGCCGGCTAAATTATTTTAGATATGCTCATTTAACTTAACAAGGACACATTGTTAAGTTGTCCAATCCCTCGTTGCTAGGTACGCACACAGTATTCGCGGAGCAGTGTAAAAAAATTACAAATGGCGCGTCGGGTGGTGGATTCATTATTGGTGTGGTAATTAAATGTGGGAATTTGTAGCGTGGTGCCTTGCCAGCGCCCATCATATTCATGAAGCAAACGCCCCAGCTCGGTGCGGCCTAATTCAGATGTTTCTTTGCCCATTTCTAGCAGTGTTTTATCTTTTATATCGTAGGGCAAATTCAAGTTATTACACATATTTTGCAAGGTTTGGGTCATGTCTGCGTTAAACATGCTAAAACCATCCCGGCGCCGCAACACAATCTTGCCGGCATCCGCAAACTCCGTTGTTGTGTAGGGGCTGGTATCTAGCACAAGCAGTTGCTCTGTTTCCATTTGCTGAGTAGCCAAAAAGTGCCCCAGATGTTGCCAGCTTTTGCCAATTTCTTCCTCGGCGGTAAAGATAACCGTTCCCTGAAACCCCCTCTGAAAAAGGGCATATATGATGGCTACACACAAGGTATTATCCAGTTGGCCAACAATGTAATCGCCTTGTTCTACTTGATTATGGGCATAGGCGAGGGGCGTACCGCGGGCCATGGGCGGCATATCCGCCACTTTGAACACAAGGTTCGCCCGATCTGTACAATAATAGCAGGCCTCGACGGTGCCTGTTTCTGCGGTGCTGCCCGTGTTATTATCATAGGCGAATACATTTTCTGTCGTAAATTGATGGCAGATATGTTTCAGATAAGTAAAGTCGCTTGCCGAGGTTTTTTCATTATATTTTATATCTTTAACAACATGAGCCGCATAACGGTAATCGCCGTCACCAATACTAAGAATGCCATGGCGATCGCTATGTGCCGTTAGGATGCACGAATCAGGCTGCTCGCCAGATACGGCAACAATATTCTCTGCCCGCTGAACGTGGTAGCCTAATTTTGCATAATCCGCCTGCAAATAATCCAGAAACGGTTTTTCGTGCCCCACCACAGCTGGAATACGCAGATATTCATCCGTTTTCGCGATGATTGTCGCGATACTTTTTGCGTGGGATGGGTTGTTTTGTAAAGCCATATCATTAAGGATAGCACAAAAGAAATATATATTTAAGCTGATTCTAAGAAGTTTTTGTAGCAATTGGGGCGGCTTGTTGCCGGCGAGAAGCGCGTGAAGAATAGTGAACAGGTTTCGGCTGGCGGTATGGTTACAGACCGTCGCAGGGTAAAATCTAAACCCGGGACAATTTCAAAAACCACGCTTTTTGAAATT
>CAZDNZ010000047.1:0-8423 GCA_964506925.1 uncultured Pseudomonadales bacterium
CCAACCACATGTGCAGCATTGTGGAAACCAACAGCGGCAGTAATACCTATAACGATATTTATTGCCCCGCCACCAACCCGGAGATTCTGGCTGGCGGTGCCATCTCGGCATCCGGCATCAGTACCACTAACTTATTTATTGGTGGTGCACATATTAACGTAGCGTCCCCCACAGATGGGCAGACGCTGGTTTACAACGCGAGCGCAGGCGTGTGGGAGCCAGGCACTGCCGCCAGTGTCACAGGCGCGGCGATTGTAAATCCGGCCGATTGTGATGAAGGTGAAATTCCGTTTTGGAGCGCGACAGACAGTATGTTGATGTGTCCGGTTCAGTGTGAAGCGGCTGGAAGTCAGGTGTTCACCTCGCCTGGAAGCCATCAATTCAATTTTACATCTAGCTTGAGAGCTTGCCAGATTGCTGTTGTTGCAGTTGGTGGCGGAGGCGGTGGCGGCGGTAATGATGGAACAGATGGAACAGGATCTTCTGCCGGCGGCGGCGGTGGCTTAAGGTATATAAATAACCTGCAAAATCTGTTCGGTTCTGGAGATGTACTCAATATTACTGTCGGTGCTGGGGGTGCTGCTGGTACAAGTTCTGCCGATGCAGGTGACGGTGGTGATACCATACTAGCTGTGAATAGCGTAGAAGTATTACGTGCTGGTGGCGGCGGTGGTGGTATAAGTAATAATAGTTCTGCCTCTGGTGGTACAGGGGGAACTGGAACAGCCGTAGGCGGAAATATTGGTGGTGGTAATGGCGGTGATGGCGGTGACGGCTTAGAAAATAACGCCGGCGCTGGTGGTGGTGGTGCTGGTGGTTATAGTGGTAACGGAGGGCGCGGAGGCAGTGACGGTGGTCAGCAAAATGGTAGCGGCGGCGGTGGTGCCGGTGGATTATCAGTAAACAGTGCGCCGCCCGATGCCTCGGCCAATGGTGGCGGTGTTGGCATTGATGGAGAAGGTAGTAATGGAACAACAGGCTCTGCATCAAGCGTGGGTGGGAGTGGTGGCATAACGCCGACAAATGATGTTGCGGGTTTATACGGTGGCGGTGGTGGCAGTACCGAAGACGACACCAACGCCTCTGGTAATGCCGGTGGCCGTGGCGCCGTGAAAATTATCTGGGGGGATACGGCCAGTTTCCCCACCGGCAATACTACCGCACCATAATACTTTGCAGCTCTGGCTAGTAGCATTTGCAAACAACTTTAACGATTAACGGCTGCATACGCCCGCCGCAGGTCGCTGGCGGTTAGGGGTTGGCCTGTTGTTGGATGTTTTTGCACCTTGACGTCGGGCGCCAGATCTTTGGTGACGGCCACGCGGTCATCAAAGACGTAACAGCTGCCCTCCCACAGGTTTTCCAGCGCCGGATCTTGCTGGGCATCGGCCAAATATTGCAAAATACCCCCTTGCAGATGATAGACCTCCTGAAAGCCTAAATCTTTCAGATACGCCGTAGATTTTTCGCAGCGAATCCCGCCGGTACAGTACATGGCCACTTTTTTGTGTTTCAGTTGATCAATATTCTCGGCAATCCAGGTAGGCAGCTCCTTAAAGGTATAGGTATTAGGGTTTAGCGCCCCCCGGAAACGACCCAGCGCCACTTCGTAAGCGTTGCGGGTATCTATCACCATGGTGGCAGGGTCGTGCAGCAGCTTGTTCCAAGTATAACTGTCCACACGCTGGCCACAGTGGCAAGGGTTTACGGTCACCCCGAGGGGAATCGTCTCCCGCTTGAGGCGCACTTTGGCCTTTTGAAACGGCTGAATGTCTGTTGTGCTTTCCTTCCAATGCATATCCGTAAAGCGGGCATCACTGCGGATAAGATCCAGCACCGCATACACTCCAGCTGGTGGGCCGCTGATGGTGGCATTCAGGCCTTCCGGTGCGACCAGAATGGTGCCACGCACATCATGTGCTTCCATGGCTGCTTTCCACGGCATTTGGAGTGCGGCCGTATCGGCAATGGGCACAAATTTATAAAAGGTGGCGACCAGTAGTGTCATGGAGGTTTTTCTACAACATTTGCTTGCATTTGCCAAGCAGATAGGGTAAATGATTTCAGCCTGAAGTGTCTTCACAGATTCTTTCAGGGAAAAATCACACCGGTTTCCTTTTGGTGCACAAAAAACTTTGTGCTCGAAACCGGCTAGGCACAAACCAAGAGAAAGATAACCCGATGAACACATCGCCCCAACCTTTATTCAAAATGTCCGACCTGCTGGCCGCAGGGGTACACTATGGCCACCGCACTTTCCGCTGGAATCCCAAAATGGCGCCTTACATTTACGGCAGCCGTAATGGCATTCATGTGATTGATTTGCGCAAAACCACACCGATGCTGAATCAAGCCCTGCAAATGACCCGCGAAACCGTGGCCAAAGGGGGCCGTGTGCTGTTTGTGGGTACAAAACGTCAGGCACAGCAACCCGTGGCAGATGCTGCCGAGCGTTGCGGCATGTACTATGTCAACCACCGCTGGCTGGGCGGTATGCTGACAAACTGGAAAACCGTTAGTAACTCTATTCGCCGCCTGAAAAAAATTGAAGAAGACTTTGAAAAGGATGCAAAAGCCACTGCCCACTACGAAGAGCAGCTAAAAACCATGGCAGAAGGTGATTTACCACCTAAAAACCTGTCGCCTTTATTTCACCTAACCAAAAAAGAGCGCCTGATGCTCAACCGCGAACATGCCAAGCTGGATCTGGCGCTGGGTGGTATTAAAACCATGAATGGCCTGCCCGACATGATGGTGGTGCTGGATGTGAAAAAAGACCGCATTGCGGTGGAAGAAGCCAACTGCTTGGGCATTCCTGTTGCTGGTATCATCGATACCAACAGCGATGATGCGGGTGTGCAGTTTCCTGTGCCCGGTAACGACGATGCCGGCCGCGCCATTGGCCTGTATGCCCAATTATTTTCGGATGCTGTCTTAGCCGGTATTGAAGATCAGGCCAATAGTGGCCGGGTCAAAAGTACCGCCACTATTGCGCCACAATCCGGCACAGCCGCATCGGCTGAAACGCAAGTGACATTGTCTCCCGCTGCCCAGAAAGCAGCCCAAGAGGCTGAAGCAGAAGCCCAGACAGAAGCTGAGACTGCGACAAAAGCCGCAGCCAAGACCGAAGCTAAAGCTGAATCCAAACCTGCTGCTGAATCTGCTGCTGAATCCACTACCAAGGCGGATGAGAAAAAAGCGACCAAACAGGTCGCTGCTGCCCCAACAGAAGAAGCGGCCACCCAGCCTACCGAGGCGTAAAGCTGACAGTTGCCGCCAAACATATAGCCGTCATTGGGGCTGGTATTACCGGCCTGATGGCGGCTTTTTTTCTGGCGCGCGCCGGCGCCACCGTAACGGTTTACGAGCAAGCCAGCATCGGCAGCGGCGCCACAGGCGCCAGCATGGGCGTGTTGATTCCCTATGGCTACAGCCGCAACCATGAACGCGCCCAGCAACAGCGCACCAGCTTGGATATATGGGCGCAACTTGGAGGACAACTTGGGGCACAATCTTCGCTGCTTACGTACACAAAATATCCCCGCCTCCAGTTACTTTATACCCCCGGCCAGCAGGCACAGGCCACGGCCGATGCCGCCGCCAGTGGTGGGCGGCAATATATCATCCCTCCGGCAAAATTGGCCGAAATATGTCCAGCCGCCGCGGCCAGCCCTTATGGTGCGCTGGTATGTACCGCCACGGCACAGGTGCATCCGCGGCAAGTTTTAGGCGGTTTAGCCCAGCTATGCCGGCAGCATGGCGTAACCATTCATGAGCAAACGCCGGTAACGCAGCTTGATGATATTCTGGCCGATAGCCGCCTGCTTACGATGGGGGCTTATACCAATCACCTGTGGCCAGCAGCGCAGGTACGCCCCTACAAAGGCCAAGCCATGATGCTGGCTGCACCGCATGTTACATTGCCCTATATGCTGCGGAATCGGGAGGGCTATATTTTAGCGCGGGATGGCTGCATCTGGGTGGGCAGCACCAACGAGCCAGAAAGCGGCTTTGATAACACCCCCACCGCGGGTGGGCAGGCACAATTATGGCAAATTGCGACTTCGTTGTGTCCGGCACTCGCGGGGGCAGAAGTCATAGAGCACTGGGCCGGCCTGCGCCCTTTTGCCCCCGCCAACAGCCCCTTATTTCAACAGCTGGATGCCCGCACTTGGCTGGCCGTGGGGCATGGTAAAATTGGGTTGTGCCTAGCACCGTTGGTGGCACAGCAAGTTACGGCGGCACTCATGGGCACTGAGACGAGCGATTTGACAACTTAATAGGCGTCCTTGTTAAGTTAAAGAATAAGGATATTTGACAAAAAAAGTTTTCAGGGTATGCTGCGCCAATGTAAGGTCCTTCGATTCAGAGGCGATTCAGAGGCCTTTTGTAAATTAGTTTATTTCTGTACATGAAAGGGAACATCAATATGAGTATTTCAGCCGCGCAGGTAAAGCAGCTCCGCGATCAGACGGGCGCTGGCATGATGGATGCCAAAAAAGCACTCACCGAAACCAACGGCGATATGGAAGCCGCCATCGACTGGTTGCGCACCAAAGGCATTGCCAAGGCTGCCAAAAAAGCCGGACGCACCGCCGCCGAAGGTCTTGTTTGGGCGGTGGCGCAAAATGGTAAAGGCGCCATGGTGGAAGTTAATTCCGAAACCGATTTTGCTGCCAAAAATGAGCAGCTTAAAACCTTTGTTACCACGCTGGCGCAACTGGTTCTTGATTCTGGCGAGACCGATATGGAAAAACTCCATGGTTTAACCTACCCAGGCAGTAGTGAAACTGTGGCCGAAAAGCAAACCAGCATGGTGGCCACCATCGGGGAGAATATTTCCTTCCGGCGTGCAACCTATATGGCGGCCGATACCGTAGGGGCTTACATCCATATGGGGGGTAAAATTGGGGTGCTGGTTGGGTTAAACGGTACCACAGATGCTGAAGATCTGGCCAAGCAGGTGGCCATGCATGTGGCGGCCAGCAACCCACAATTTCTGACCCTGAATGATATGGATCCACAAGTTGTGGCGCGCGAAAAAGCTGTTTATACCGAGCAAGCCAAAGAAAGCGGCAAACCCGATAATGTGGTGGAAAAAATGGTCGAAGGCCGTATGCGGAAATTTGGCGAAGAAGTCTGCCTCACCGAGCAACCTTTTGTCATGGATACCGACCGTAAGGTAAGCCAAGTTGTGGCCGATGCGGCGGCGGGTGCCACGCTGGCGGGTTTTGCCCGTTTTGCCTTAGGTGAAGGTATTGAAAAAGAACAGACCGACTTTGCGGCCGAAGTGGCCAAAGCGGTGAACGGTTAAACGGTTAGTGGACACACCATGCCAAGTGACCTGATCCATTTTGATGAATTCCTGCGGGTGGATATCCGCATGGGTCAGGTGACAGATGCCCAGCCTTTTCCTAAAGCCAAAAAGCCTGCCTACAAGCTGTGGATCAACTTTGGCGATGATATCGGCATTAAGCAGTCTTCTGCCCAGATAACCGAGCATTATGCGGTAACCGACCTCATCGGGCGGCATGTGCTGGCGGTGGTGAATCTGGCGCCACGCCAAGTGGCCGACTTTATGAGTGAATGCCTGACGTTAGGCGTGTATGATACAACAAATCGGGTTTGCCTGCTTGGTGTGCCGGAAGCACATGCCGCAACAGTATCTCTCGGGGCGCGGGTTTATTAAGGAAAGGAACACATATGGCCGATTATAAGCGTATTCTCCTGAAACTTTCGGGCGAGCGTCTGGGCGGCGAACAGGGCGAAGTGCTCAAACAGCAGCAGCTGGAGATGCTGGCGCAGGAAGCCAAAGCCCTGCACGATGCTGGCTACGAGCTGGCGATTGTCTTGGGTGGTGGGAATATTCTCCGTGGTAAGGAAGCCGCCGCCAACGGTATTGAAGAAGCACAGGCGCATCATATGGGCATGTTGGCCACCGTTATAAACTCTATTGCTTTGCAAAGTGTGATGGAACAGCAGGGGCTGGATACCCGCGTGATGACAGCCATCAATATGGAAGATGTGGCCGAGCCTTATATTCGCCGCCGCGCTATTCGGCATTTACAAAAAGGCCGCATTGTTATTTGTGCCGCAGGAACGGGCAATCCCTTTTTCACGACCGATTCGGCCGGCGCGCTGCGTGCCATTGAAATGGGCGCCGATTTGCTCATTAAAGCCACCAAAGTGGATGGTATTTATACCGCCGATCCGTTCAAAGAAGCCACCGCCCAGCATATTCCCCGCATCAGCTACAAACAGACGCTGGTCGATGATTTGCATGTGATGGATGGCAGTGCTGTGGCCTTATGCCGCGATAATCATGTGCCGCTGATGGTATGTAATCTGGCCGGGGATAGCAGTATCCTCAAGGCTCTGCGTGGCGAGGCTAAACATACCCTCGTGGATAATTAAGCCGATGCATAATATTAAAAGGAGAAGACCATGACAACAACCGACCTCGAACAACGTATGGAGGCCACCCTTAACCATCTGCGGCAGGAGTTTCAGGGGCTACGCACCGGTCGTGCCAGTGTGGACTTGCTTAACCCGATTGTGGTGGAAATGTATGGGCAAAAAATGCCCATTCATCAGGTAGGGACGGTCAATGCGCCGGAGGCACGCCTCCTGACGGTACAGGTGTGGGACAAAAGTGCCGTGGGTGCCGTGGAAAAAGCCATTCGGGAAGGCGGCTTGGGGTTAAATCCGTCGCCGGATGGACAGCTGATTCGTATTCCCCTGCCCGAGCTGAACGAGGAACGGCGGAAAGAACTGGTAAAACTGGCGGGCAAATATGCGGAAGAAGCGCGGATCTCGGTGCGGAATATCCGGCGGGATGGTATGGATACCACCAAAAAGCAGGAGAAAAACAAGGAAATTTCGGAAGATGAAGCCCGTGGCATCAGTGAGGATATTCAAAAATTAACTGATAAGTTTATTGAACAGGTGGATGATCTGCTCAAACACAAAGAAGCTGATATTCTGAAAGTATAACCTGCTTGGGTTTTCCCCAAGAAAGGCGGGCGACTTTCCACTTAAATAAGTTTGTGTAGCCCGCCATAAAGATAAACCATGACACAGACCAAAACGCCCCAGCATATTGCCTTTATTATGGATGGTAATGGCCGTTGGGCAACGGCGTTGGGCAAGCGCAGGCTGGAAGGCCACAAGCAGGGCATTGAAACTGTTAAAGCTGTGCTGGAAGCCATGATAGAACGGGCGATTCCGTATGCCACATTTTACGCCTTCTCTACCGAAAACTGGAAGCGCAGCACCGAAGAGGTGAACGGCTTGTTCAGCCTCATGCGCACCTATTTTAAAAAACATATGGACGAACTCAACGAAAAAGGGGTGCGCGTGCGGTTTATTGGGAATCGGTCGCGAGATAATACCCAAAAGCTGGCGCGGGATATTCTGGACATTATGGACGATGTGGAAGCCAAAACCGCACAGAATACCAAAGTTACGGCACAATTTGCCATTAACTACAGCGGCCGCGATGAACTGACTCGTGCTATCCAGCACCTTGTGGCGCAGCCACCCGCTGCCATTACGCCAGAGGTCATCAGCCATGCGCTGGATACCGCTGGCCTGCCAGATCCCGACCTGCTCATTCGCACCAGCGGGGAACAACGCATTAGTAATTATTTATTATGGCAGCTGGCCTATGCCGAAATGATTTTTCACCCTCACCACTGGCCTGCCTTTACCGTGGCAGATTTGGATGCCTGCTTGGATCAATTTGCTGGCCGCGAGCGGCGTTTTGGTGCCGTGCCACCCGTAGGCAAAGAATAATCTTTATTTCCCCAGCGCCATGATTTAACATGCGGTTTATGGATCCTGTTTACCTTTTACAAAATGCCCTACAGTTGCTGCCCTATGGCGGTATGCTGTTTACAGTTTTAATGTTTATTTTTGTGCTGGCCGTGCTGGTGTTTGTGCATGAATACGGTCATTTTTATGCCGCCCGCAGCGTGGGGGTGTTCGTGGAGAAATTTTCTATTGGCTTTGGTACGGCCATCCGCCAATGGACGGATCAGCATGGCACACGCTGGCAAGTGGCTTGGCTGCCCCTAGGTGGCTTTGTGCAGATGCGCGGGCAGGAAGATGGTAAACCCGTAAGCACCGCTGAAGATGCCCATAATGATGCCACTAGTTTTGTCAGCAAAACCATTGGCCAACGTGCATGGATTATTGCCGCAGGGCCATTGGCTAATTTTTTGCTGGCTATGGTGCTGCTGATGGGGCTGATGATGTATGGCGAGGAAAAACTTCGCCCCATCATTGGGCAGGTACAGGCCGATATGCCTGCCGCCGCCGCTGGCTTGCAGGCGGGGGATACGGTGCGCCTAGTGAACGAAACCCCTATTACCGATTGGGATACCATGCGCGAGGCTATTCAGCAGAACCTCTCTGCTCCGCTG
>CAZDNZ010000048.1:0-8406 GCA_964506925.1 uncultured Pseudomonadales bacterium
CGGCGCCTGGCAAGGCAGGGGCAAAAGTTTTGGCTTCCTCTACTGTAAAAATGGGGGGATGTTCATGAACTGTATAAGCAACATTGTGTTCAGTCAGCATGGCGTAAAGGTCTTGATCTGTTGCTTTTAGCATGATGTTGGCCTTTTACCAAGGCGTGTTATCAAAGCAGAAATATCTAGGCGCTGGCCGCCTGCTTGCTGTACATCGCCCAAAAATTGATCGATAACTGCCGTAAGGGGCAGGGTGGCTTGGCTTTGGCGCGCTTCATCCAAAGCAATATTCAAGTCTTTACGCATCCAATCCACGGCAAAGCCAAAATCGAATGCACGCTGGTGCATGGTTTCGGCACGGTTATCCATAAACCAGCTGGCAGCCGAGCCTTTGCCCATAACCTGAATTGCTTTATGGACATCTAGCCCAGTTGCTTCCGCTAGGTGTAAACTTTCAGCCAAGCCTTGCACCACACCAGCGATGGCAACTTGGTTACACATTTTCGTGAGTTGGCCTGCCCCAACGTCCCCCATATGAATACACTGCTGATGATAGGCGGCCATTACGGGCTCTGCTTCGTTGAAATCTGCACGCGTACCACCTACCATAATGGTCAGCTTGCCGTTTTCAGCACCAGCCTGCCCACCGGAAACGGGCGCATCCATAAATCTCAGCTGCATTGCGGCAGCATGTGTGGCAAGTTCTTGCGCCACTTTGGCGCTGGCCGTTGTATGATCCACCAACAGGGCATTTTTCTTCATGCCATGGAAAGCACCATGCTCACCTATGGTCACGGCACGCAGATCATCATCGTTGCCAACACAACAGAAAATAATATCGGCATCACTGGCAGCAGCGGCTGGCGTATTGGCCACGCGACCTTGATAAGTTTGCTGCCATTGCTGGGCTTTGGCTTGGGTTCTGTTATACACGCAGACGTCAAAGCCGGCCTGTTGCAGATGCCCGGCCATGGGAAAACCCATAACACCTAAGCCGATAAAAGCTAATTTTTGCGACATTATTATTCTCCTATTTATGCTTGATCTCATTTCATGCCTCAGGTTTTGATATTTTTCAAGCTGATTTGGCACTATCGTTATAAAGTTAAACGACTATAAGACGTTATAAAAAAGGGGTGCCATGAGGCACCCCTGATTGGTTCAAGAAATGTTATTTCTTGATTTCGGCCACAACGCCGGCACCAACGGTACGTCCACCTTCACGAATAGCGAAGCGCAGACCTTTATCCATGGCGATAGGTGCAATAAGTTGCACATCCATTTTAACATTATCACCAGGCATAACCATTTCTACCCCATCAGGCAGTGTGATAGAACCTGTGATGTCTGTTGTCCGGAAGTAGAACTGCGGACGATATCCACCAAAGAATGGTGTGTGGCGGCCACCTTCTTCTTTGGAGAGCACGTAGCATTCGGCAACAAAGTCGGTATGCGGTGTGATAGATTTTGGTTTTGCCAAAACCTGACCACGCTCGACGTCTTCACGCTTCGTACCACGCAGCAGAACACCTACGTTATCGCCAGCTTCACCTTGGTCCAGCAGTTTGCGGAACATTTCTACACCAGTACAGGTGGTTTTCTGGGTGTCGCGGATACCAATAATTTCCAAGTCATCCCCAACATGGACAATACCCGTTTCAATACGGCCCGTTACTACTGTTCCCCGGCCTGAAATGGTAAAGACATCCTCAATTGGCATCAGGAATGGCTTATCTGTATCCCGTTCAGTTTGTGGAATATGTTCATCTACAGCTTCCATTAGTTTAGCGATAGAACCTTGCCCAAGGTCAGAAGTGTCCCCTTCAGATGCCTTAAGTGCAGAACCACGAATGATCGGAATATTGTCTCCGTCAAAATCGTAGGCAGAAAGCAGCTCACGAATTTCCATTTCAACCAACTCGAGCAGTTCTAGGTCATCCACTTGGTCACATTTGTTCATGTAAACCACGATAGCAGGAACACCAACTTGGCGTGCCAGCAAAATATGCTCACGCGTTTGTGGCATTGGGCCATCTGAGGCTGAAACAACAAGAATAGCACCGTCCATTTGGGCAGCACCCGTAATCATGTTTTTGACGTAGTCAGCGTGACCTGGGCAGTCCACGTGGGCATAGTGACGCTTTGCTGTGGTATATTCTACGTGGGACGTATTAATGGTAATACCACGCGCACGCTCTTCTGGCGCCTTATCAATATCTTCATATTTTTGGGCTTCACCGAACTGCATAGTAATGGCGGCTGTTAGCGTTGTTTTCCCATGGTCGACGTGACCGATGGTGCCGATGTTACAGTGCGGCAATGAACGGTCAAATTTTTCCTTGGCCATAATTCATTTTCCTTTGTTTTGGTTGATTAACAGGTACGAACATTTGTGGATAATCACAGCATGTTCCCTATCACACCGCACATGATAAGCCTGTCGTCGCGGCATATGAAGGTTTTTAACATATTAGGGCTTTAATGCAAGGATTTTTATCAGTTTAAAGCAAATGTTTGGAGCGGGTAAGGGGAATCGAACCCCTCTCGTTAGCTTGGAAGGCTAATGCATTACCACTATGCTATACCCGCAACATTTTTATACACAGCTTTAATGGGGGCATAGTAGCAAATAAAGCTAAAATTGCAAGCAGCTAAAGTGGTATAAGGTTCTTTAAAGTTTTTTGCGAAAACAGCTAAGTTAAAAAATAAGTGTTAACACAAGCAAAATAACAATGCCAATACCGATGGTGGCTGTTGGGTTTGCCTCGTATTGTTGTTGCAGCTTCTGCCACATATTTTTGCCGGCACATTCCGCATTTTTGACAACGTCATGATCTTCCAGCAGCTCAATACGCTCTTCCAGCGCATTCAAACGCGCCATCACTTCATTTTCTGGCGTTGCTGCAGCCTTTTTAGGCGCTGCTTTTTTGGTACTTTTTGGGGTTGTGCTTGTTTTCTTAGGTTCTGCCATAGTGTGCCTCTTTGTTTGATGTTAAATCAGAATATATCCTATCCTAATAAATCTGTGGATAAAGTGCAAATAAAGACTTTCTTAATCATGACATGCGGGCAGCAAGCGCACAAATTTGCTGGGTGGAAAGTTCGCCGGGGCGCGCTGTGGGGTCTAAACCTAGTTCGTCCAATACTTGCAGATTAATCTGCCCTTTTAATAAACTACGCAGCATCTTACGCCGTTGCGTGAATAGTATATTTAAACATTTTTCTAATTGCCGCGGTGGAATATCTGCCAGAGGCTGAGGGCGCTTGGTTAAATGAACCACAGCAGATGTTACCCTAGGCGGCGGGTGAAACGCCCCAGCAGGCACATCGAACAAAGCATGGCACTGCATATAAAGGTCGCACCATACCCCTAGCCGACCCCAATCTGGGGTATTGGGTTGTGAACAGATGCGAGCTACCACTTCTTTTTGCAGCATAAAAACCATGTGGCTGAAGTGCTGCCGCGTATTTTTTACGGCATTAATCGCAATCTCTGTTCCCACATTGTAAGGTAAATTACCCGCAAGCACGGCACCGCGTGGCGCTACTTCAGATAACGATACCGCGAGGGCATCGGCATGGTGTACCTCCAGCCGGTTATCAAACGCTTTGGATAATAATTGTAAAGGCGCAATAAAACGATCATCTTTTTCAATAGCAATAACGTGGCAACCAGCTGCCAACAGATTTTTGGTCAGCGCACCGGGGCCGGGGCCAATTTCCAGCACCACAGGTGGCTCAATGGCGCCAGCTAAGCAGGCCTGCGTAATTTTCTGCTGATAATGGGGGTGATGCAAATAGTGCTGCCCCAAGGCTTTGTTAGGGGGGAGCTGGCTCATTCGGTGCGGATGTCAATGTATGCATCGGCGCGCAGTTCGCGCATAAATTGGCGAGCCCGGAGGGTACGACGGTTTGCTGTGATGCGCTCCCGCACTTTAGTCCGCATGGCTTGCATTTCTTCTGGTACAACCACACGTTTTTCAGCAACAAAATAAACAATCTGTTCATTTTCTGCTTCTATCACAGGTGTGGTGGCACCCGGTTGTGTCTTTTGAACAGCATCTTTTGCTTTGTCTGGCATTTGAGATATTTTGCGCCATTCCGGTGCAGTAGCCCGGATGTCCGCATGGTTTGTCATTATCCGGTTGGTTATTGTTTTAACTTCTGTTTCATCCAAGCGTTGTTCAGCCAGAGCGGCAAGCTCGGCCTGTGCCGCAGATGTTGCATCGGCAAGGGGGAGGGCAATTTTTTGCAACCTGTAGTGAGGTTCTGATTTTGCGGGCATACGGCTCGCCTGATCTTTTTCGATCAGTTGAATTAAATGCCAACCCCCCTCCGTTTGAATCGGTTCGCTGACTTCCCCCGGCTGCAGTAAAACTGCCGCATTGAAAAGTTTGGGATGCAATTCTGCTTCATCAAACCAGCCCATATCACCACCATTTTGTGCGGCTGGCCCTTCACTATACTGCCGCGCCAAATCTGCAAAGGTGGCATTCGTTGCCTCAAGGTCTGACTTAATATCTACCAGCCGCAGCTGAGGCGCATCTGTATCGGTGGGGAGGAAAATTTGGGCAATTTTGACACGAGTTTTCATTTCATTCGTGAGCATATCTTCAATCATACGATCAATTTCAACCGTACTGACATCAACCTGAGGCATGACAAAGCCCCGCACAATTTTGTGCCACCGCATTTCAGCAGCAAGTTTTTCTTGTGCCGTATTTTCCAGTTCAGCGCCGATGGTGGCCATATACTGCCCCGAGTTAAGGCCGAGGGTTTGCTCCATAACGTTGGCAGCACGCTGCAAATCGTTGGGGTTTATGGCTATACCACGGCTTTGGGCAAACTGATTTTGCAAAGATTCATCAACAAGGGTACGGAGCACACGCTGCCGTAAAATTTCCATGGCTTCTGGGGAAGTTGGCTCTTGCCCCATTTCACGCAAGGTCAGCTGCACTCTGTTGGATACATTGGTTTCCGTAATCACATCATCGTTTACCACGGCAACAATACCATCGTGCATAGCCCAAACGGCAGGAGGAAAGGCCAATATGCAGAATAAAAGCAAAGTTAATATTTTTTTCATAATGATATAACGCTTATTTTATTATTTTCATTCGTCGGCACCAAGGGTTAAAAGGTTCACATTAACCAGATAATCTGTTCGTGGTTGCAATTCTCCACTGCTGAAGCCCTGTCTTTTGACCGAAAAATCAATGTTAAAGCACTCATTAAAGTAGGTCAGCCCTACTTCGCCCTCCAGCTGTAACCCATCATTTTCTAGGTCACGCCGGGTGCGGGCGTGCAGCGTCCAGGTGTCGTTTAAGGGTAAAGCCCCACGTGCAAAAATTTCTTCCGATGCATCAGCCAGCAGCGCATGAGATACTTGAATATAAGCCCCATTTTGTTTTCCTAAAGTTACGGAGGTATCTGCCCGCCTAGCATTCCAATCTGCATTATCCAGCCGAAAAATAGAACGCAATGTAAACCAGTCGCGCGGGTTTGCCTCCAATAGCCCCACCCAGTCCGAAAGGTTTGTGCCTGTACCACCCGTTGCGGGGAGAATGCTATCATCATCCATACGCCAAGATTGACCAAAAAAGAAGCGCCAAGCCGTGCGGCCATCTTGGCGCCATTTTTGATCTAGCCCATATATTAAACGTAGCCCCGATTCCACACGATCAAAACCAGCAAAGCGGTTTTGTGAAAACAGGTTATGAATATCCAGCTCATAAAAAACTGAATCTTCGTTGGGAATTTCTGTTGGGTTGCCACCTGCGGGCGACCATATGCCCATTAACATGGGCGTGACGACATGGCTACCATCTGCATTGATAAGCGGCATATCCCATTTCAAAGCAGCACTGGGCAGAAAACGTCCGGTAAAGGTACTTTCTTCCTGTTCTGCATCCACATGATAAATATCTGAGCGCAGGCTTGTATTCAATGTTAACCGACCAGCAGAGACCAAAGGCAAATTAAATGTGGGTACAGTTTTTTCGTAGTTTATGGCATTAACAGCACGGCGCATGCGGTTGCCTTCTGCGCGGTGCAGCATAAGGGCATCTGTTTGCAAAGAAATATGCCCACCTCCCAGCAATGCAAGCCCATTATCTAGCTGCCAATGGCGTTGAAACTGAAACCGAGGAAATATTTGCGCTGTTTCAGCAGGGTCACGGGTTTCAATCAGATCCTGAAAGCGGGTGGCGGAAAAACCAAAGTAATGATTGGGGCTGCCATCTTCAAAGTACAAGGTACTGGGCAGATAACTTTCAGTTACCCCAAAAAAGTCCTGCAGATAGCTATCATCTGATGCAACGTCCAAATTAAAGCCCACACGCCGGCCCGGCCGAAGCACATGCTCTATCGCGCCTTTGGCATGACCTCTGAAGCTGCCGCGGACATCGTCTTCTAAAAAACTGGTACGGATTTCACTGTATGTTTGTCTTGCATCTTGGCGTCTTTCAACCATGCCCATAATACCACGTTCCGACATGGCGCGCGCCCGTAGTGTATAATCCGAGTTATTGCCGGGCACATAAGCATACCAAGATTGGGTTGTTTCCAGCCCATGCAACGTAGATTGCCCAAATTTTGGCGATAACCAGCCACTTTTGGGTTCGTCGCCCACATAGTGCTCAAACCACGGCAAATAAAACACAGGCGTATTCAAAACCTGTAAAGTAGCATCATGGTAGGTTATGGTTTCTTTGCTTTGATCAAAGGCAATTTTCCGCGCTTGAATACGCCAAGGTTTTTTCGCTTCGGGTTCTTCGGCACAGGTGGGGCAGGGGGAATAGGTAATATCCTCCATCGTATAAATATCACCAACGCGTGTGGCACTACTGGCTTGCAAAATTTCACCTAAATCGGGCACAGAAAGGCGTAGCGCACTGATAGAGCCTGCCTCCAGATTTTGAGTCAAATTAACAGCATCGGCTTCCAGCATGATGCCTTCTGCATTTTCGAATTTGACAGAGCCCAGCGCTTCAATGCGGTCTTCTGATTGTTTGTAAATAAGTTTGTCGCTCGCCAAGGTTTTTGAATCTGTAACAATGCTTACGCTGCCTTGCGCGGTAAATTCGGCACTTGTTTTATCGTAGCCAAGTTCATCTGCTTCTACCTCATAAGGTTCAGCCCATACAAACACAGGCAATAAACCCCCAAGCCAGAGGGTAAGGCAACTAAACGTTACGAACATGGCGCGGGGTTGCACGAACATAAAATGCAGGTTATCAGGTTTTGTGGTTCATGGAAGCAGTTTTGTCACATCTGTGGACAATATTTATTCTTCTCGAAAATGTAGCAACATGGCTGTACCAAGTAAGCTCGCAATAAATGTAGGCGCCCAAGCGGCTATCATGGGGGAGATGCGGCCGGATAACCCATAAGCCATAACCGTGTTATAAAAAATATAAAAGGCAATCCCTACAAAAACACCCACAAGAAGCACCTGCGCCGTATTATGCGCGCGCGAGTAGCGCAAGGCAAATGGTGCGGCCATCATAAAAAAAGCGGCCAGCAAAAACGGCTTGGCTAAATATTGATACCAATGAACATCATAGGCGTAGGTCGACAGTCCAGCTTTTTGCAGTTGTTGGCGTAGCGCAAGCGTTTCGGACACGGTTAGGCTTTGTGGTTTGGCAAAGCTATTGGTGAGGACTTTGGGTGTTAAATTCACAGGTAAATCTACAGTACCTAGCTGTGCCAGTGGCTGGTTGGAGGAAAAATCAAATTGTCGGGCATTGATTAAAAGCCAGTTTCCTTGCTTATACTGCATTTTTTCAGCATCATAGCGGGCAATAAACTTCTGATTTTTCATTTGAAAGAGGCTGATATCTTCCAACAGCCGACCACTATCCACAATTTTGTTGGCATGGACAAACCATTGCGAAGCGCCATCCTGCTGTTTGAGCCAAAGCTGCCCACCAGAAAACAGTTGGCTTTGGGTGTTTTGTTGATCAAACATCCGCATTTGGGTTTCGTAGCGCTGCATGAATACAGCGGCACCGGATTCAATAAAACTGAGCTGAAAAATACCAATACACACCGTCACAAACAGCCCAGGCAGTAAAAAGATCCGCGCAGGCAAACCTGCATTACGAATAGCCACCAGCTCGCGATCGCGGTTCAGGCGGGAAAAACAGAGAAGTGTGGCAAACATCACAATAAAAGGAGACATGCGCACAATAATGGAGGGCACCTGCCATATACTGAGTTGTAAGGCCATTAAGGGCCCTGCTGCGGGCTTATCGCTAAGAATACGCGCCTGTTCCACCACATCAAGCAGAAAAATAAAGCTGGTCAGAACAAATAAGGTTAACAAAAAAGAAGCCAGATAACGCCAGGCCAGATAACGTATCATTAAATAGGGTATATGTATTTTCATCTTGCAACCCTCTTTCAGCTTGGCCT
>CAZDNZ010000049.1:0-2304 GCA_964506925.1 uncultured Pseudomonadales bacterium
GGGGGCGCTTTTTTCAGCAAATCTGTTTAGCCGTGCCCCGCAGCGCAGCGAGGAGCCGGCGTAAACAAGGTGCCATACTTCTATTTCACAATCACGGGGGCGCTTTTTTCAGCAAATCTGTTTAGCCGTGCCCCGCAGGCAAACTTGTTTGCCGAGGAGCCGTGCGTAAACAAGGTGCCATACTTCTATTTCACAATCATAGGGGCACTTTTTGTAGCCATCCAGCTCCCCCCTCTTTTCCGCTTGACCCAGCTGCGGTACAGGCGTATAACACTTGCACAGAGCCGAAAGGCTCGTTTTTTAGGACTTAATTTTAAATATGGCAGGCCAAAATGAAGCTAAATCCATTTCCATTTATACGATCTGTGCAGGCAGAAGGCCGGAAAGTGGTGTGGCCTAAGCTACGCGATACCCGCACCATGACCTTAATGGTTTTTGTGCTGGTGGTGATTGTTGCACTTTATTTGCTGGCGATTGATGCCATTATTAGCAGTATTATCCAGTGGTTGCTGGGTGCGTAACGATTTTTAAGGAAGAGAGAGACAAACATGACCGAATCAGCAGTAGCGCCACGCCCACGGTGGTATGTGGTGCAAACTCAAAGTAACTACGAAAAAAGGGTGCAAAGCCTGATTCGTGAACAAGTGGTTTTGCAGGGGCAGGAAGATAAGATTGCAGAAGTTCTGATTCCAACCGAACAGGTGGTTGAGGTTAAAAAGGGTCAGAAATCTCAGGCTGAGCGCAAATTTTTCCCAGGATATGTGCTGATTAAATGTGTCATGACCGATGAAGTGTGGCACCTGATTAAAAATATTCCGCACATCAGCAAATTTATTGGTGCCGAAGGTGGGCGCAAACCACTGCCAATTTCAAACCGGGAAGCCGATGCCTTGCTAAAGCAGATGGAAGAAGGGGTTGAGAAACCACGTTCACTCGTCAGTTTTGATGTTGGTGAAGAAGTGCGGGTGAATGATGGCCCCTTTGCGACTTTCCAAGGTGTGGTTGAGGAAGTGGATGCCGAGCGCGAGCGGGTAACTGTGGCCGTGTCTATTTTTGGCCGTGCGACACCTATTGAACTCGATTTCACCCAGATAGAAAAAACCAGCTAGACGGCGGCAGCGTTCTCGGCAAAAACCGTGACACCCGTGTCGGAGACTTCAGCAAAAGCTGAAAAAACCTGAAATTGCTGTGCGCCATCTAACGTTTTTATCGTTATGTTTTCTCCGTCTACCAGCGTTGCGACCATAGAGGCATGTCCAGACATAACACCAAAATGCCCTTCTGCGCCCGGGCATTGCACATAGGTGGCGTTGTGAATATCTGCAATCATGCAGGTGGGGGTGACAATCTCACATTTCATAATGGTTTTAATCCTTACGTTTATCTTGCAGACGCTCCATGTAGCTTTTACGCCAATTTTCTTCGCCCTGCAAGGGGGCTTGCCGCCGTTCTTCCAGTGTTTTACGCTGAACATCTTGTTGAGCTAATTCTTGGGCTAGCTGTTCTAATTTATTCATTTGGCTCTGAATATCGGCACGTTTGTCGGCCAGCCATTCCTTCCGGATAGAAAACGCTGTTTTTTTGAGCTCCGATAAGGCTTCGGCGTATTCTTGTGCCACAACCTGACGACTTCCGCGGGATTTTGCCTTAAGGTAGCGCTCGGCATAAACCTGCCGCAGCTGTTGTTCAGCTTCCTGAAAATCTGCGCGGGTGGCAGCGCGTCGTCTGTCTTCCAAAATATCTTTTTCTTGACCCACAAAGACTTCAGCCGTGGCTACTGAAGTGAAAAGGGCGCAACAAAAGAATAACCCAAAATGGCGCATAGGTCTGTGTTACTCGCTACGTCCTTTGGCACGGCTACTTGGTCGGTTTTCACGACGAATTGTGCGCTGCTTTCTAATTTTCCCCTGAACTTCTTGTTTGCGATTTTGCCGCTGCGTCTGGTTGTTTTGACGACGCTCCTGACGATTCTCACGCACTTCCTGCCCCCGCTTTTGGCGCGCATCTTCTCGTTGGACGCGAATGTTATCCCGCCGTACGCCAAGGTTTTCACGAAGTTCTTGTTTGCGTTCTTGCCCCACTTCGCGACGTTCTTGCGCATTTTCCCGTCGCATATCTCGGGCACGTTGATTATATTCCTGCTTGATCTCCTTGCGTTCTTCTCGCGTTTCCGCATTTTGTAATTTTTCTTGAAATTCGTTCCCCAGTTGCTGCCATGCTTCGCGACGCTGACCATCTTGTGCCATAGCATATGTGGTAATGAACAGAGCTGTTAGGCATCCGATTAAAATACGCATATTATTC
>CAZDNZ010000049.1:2404-8072 GCA_964506925.1 uncultured Pseudomonadales bacterium
AACAACATAGAGAGCCAATCCAGCCCGTAATACTGCCAGATGTCTATCATTAGGCGGCGGCAGCGGTCATTGTTTTCGCTTTTTCTACGGCATCTTCAATGGTACCTACCATATAGAAGGCATTTTCCGGTAGATCATCGTGTTGGCCTTCGACAATTTCCTTAAAGCTCCGCACAGTATCTTCCAGCTTAACGTAAAGCCCGGGCATGCCAGTAAACTGTTCCGCAACATGGAAAGGCTGAGACAAGAATTTTTCCAGCCGGCGTGCCCGGTGGACGACTTGCTTATCTTCTTCGGATAGTTCATCCATGCCCAAAATAGCAATAATATCCTGTAAGGCTTTGTAACGCTGCAAGGTTTCTTGCACTTTGGTAGCCACACGGTAGTGTTCATCCCCAATAATGTTTGGATCCAACATCCGGGATGTTGAGTCCAGCGGGTCAACAGCCGGATAAATACCTTTTTCAGAAATGGCACGGTTAAGTACCGTTGTGGCATCCAAGTGGGCAAAAGTTGTGGCAGGCGCTGGGTCAGTCAGGTCATCGGCTGGCACATAAACTGCCTGTACCGAGGTAATCGATCCTTTATTCGTGGATGTAATGCGTTCCTGCATATCCCCCATATCGGTTGCGAGCGTTGGTTGGTAGCCAACGGCGGAGGGCATCCGGCCGAGCAAGGCAGAAACTTCGGCACCTGCTTGGGTAAACCGGAAGATATTATCTACAAAAAACAGAACATCTTTCCCTTCTTCATCCCGAAAATACTCAGCCTGCGATAACCCTGTTAAAGCCACCCGCGCCCGTGCGCCTGGAGGTTCATTCATTTGGCCATAAACCAGTGTGGCTTTAGATTTTTTGGCATCACCTTGTACAATAACGCCAGATTCCATCATTTCGTGATACAGGTCATTCCCTTCTCGGGTACGCTCACCCACACCGGCAAAAACAGAGTAGCCACCATGCCCTTTGGCAATGTTGTTTATAAGCTCCTGAATAAGTACGGTTTTGCCAACGCCAGCACCACCAAAAAGGCCAATTTTACCACCCTTGGCATAGGGTTCCAGCAGATCAATAACTTTAATGCCGGTTTCCAGAATCGCCGCCTCGGTAGATTGGGAAGCAAAGCTAGGCGCTTCTTTGTGAATAGGCGCCATATGCGTAGTATCCAGCTTGCCTTGATCATCAATAGGGTTGCCCACCACATCCATAATGCGTCCTAAGTTGGCCGGGCCAACGGGAATGCTAATAGGGGCGCCGCTGTCGGAGACGGGAGTGTGACGCGTCAGGCCGTCTGTGCCTGCCATCGCAATGGTGCGAACGGTATTTTCGCCTAGATGTTGAGCCACTTCCAGTACCAATGGTTCATCGGTACCATGTTCTTTTTTGGTACGCTTAATGTGCAGTGCATTCAAAATGGCGGGAAGTTCGTCGGTAAACTTAACATCCACAACGGGGCCAACAATTCGGGTGATGTGTCCTTGAGTACGGGGCATAGTAGGGGCTCCTTTGGTTTTTAATTAAGCGATCTGTGCTTCATCTGGTTGTTCATTTATGGGGGAGATTGGGCTAAAGTAAATTTCCGATGTATCAACGTCCATTGCCGCAACTGAGCCTTCATGTTGGGTTGAAACACCTTTGACAGCACATGCTGATATGGATTCATTGAGGCTTATCATGAGTCTTTCCAAGTCTTCATTAGTGGCTTCAACGCCACCTTGCAAAGTGACTACAATACTGTCTGGGCTTACTGGTTGTATACTAATGCCAAACCCATCGATTTGCGAGCTGTTGAGCATAGACCAGTCTTGCAAAAGCTCGGAAAGTATTGTGAAATCTTTATCAGTAAAGCCATTTTCTTTGTTTGAAGTTAAGCTTATAACCTCTGTTGGTCCTAGAAAATCAATATGATCCAAGTGCAAAACATTAGTTGGAGGGGCATGCCCTTCAGAGGGGACATTCGTAAAATGAAGTACATTTGGTGACACTTCTAGAGCATCCATAGCCTCAGCCAAACCAGTGTTTGTTGGCGCTACGATGCATAATGCATGACCGGTTTCTAGGTAATGGGCATCAATACCCAACTTACCTGCTTTTTTGTATATAGCCTCAAGATCATCATTCGTAGAGCTAACAATAAAAAAAGGTACTCCAGCATCTGCTATCGTAGATTTTACTCTTTGGTCAAGAATAATATTCATATCACGCCGGCTTGAAGGGGGACGGGGTGCATCTGTCAGGTGCGGTGCGGTCACAATTGTGTTGGCTGGCACAAGGTGTTTTGGAACAGGTTTGCCTGAGTGTCCTGGGGTTAGGCCATCGTAAATACTAATTTCAGTCATAAATTTATCCTTTACTTGTACTCCATTTATACGGCTTCGGCACCGCTTATTATTTCTATTAACTCTTTGGTAATGGCGGCCTGACGGCTGCGGTTGTATTCTAAATTCAAGCGATTCATCATATCGGTAGCGTTGGTGGTGGCATTGTCCATGGCGGTCATACGGGCTGCATGTTCAGATGCGCTGGATTCCAACAATGCCTGAAAAATACGGGTTTGTACGGCTTTTGGCAGCAAAACATCCAGAATTTGTTCCGCGCTGGGCTCGTAGTCGGGTGTGGCGCTGGTTGTGGTACTGGTTTCAAACGGTAAAACCTGCTGTACCTGTGGCTTTTGGGATAACATGGAAACACACTCCGAGAAAATAACATATACTTCGTCGCAGCTATCATCCAAAAAGGCTTTGGTAGTATCATCAGCTAATTGGCGGGCAAACTCGGGTGTTATATTTTTAGCCGTATCCGTGTAACTTGCGACCAGCAAGTTAGGATAAATACTCTGTGCGGCTTGCACTACTTTACGCCCTACAGCCACCAGCTGTACCTGTGTGCCAAATGCCTGATGCCGCTCGACAGCTTGCACCACGCGCCGGAACAGATTGGTATTAAACCCACCACAGAGGCCGCGATCGGCACCGCAGACAATCAGGCGCACTGTTTTGACATCTTTTTTTCCAATAAATAGTGGATTATCGCTCCCGACAGCCAGATTAGCCATCACCCGCTGGAGCCTGATGGCGTAGGGGCGGGCATCTTCACATTTGGCGCGGGCACGGCGCACCTTGGCCGCAGAAACCATTTTCATGGTTTTTGTAATCTGCCGCGTGTTTTTGACACTTTTAATGCGGGTTCGGAGCGCTTTGAGTGACGACATGGGTTAAGCGGCCTTACCTTTACTGGTCTTTTTGTTACTGCCCTTATTGGTTGCGGCTTTTTTCTTCTCCTGCTTAGGGGCAGCGGCGGCTGGCGCCGTGGATTTTACCGGCGCCTCTGGATCAAAGCTATTCAGGGCATCTGTGATACATTTTTTCACTTGGGTGGTCAGCGTATCGTCCAGATTTTGTTTGGCTTCAATGGCATCCAGCATATCGGCAAAACTGGTGCGGGCAATATCCAGCAGATGCGCCTCAAAGGCCACAATGTTTTTGGGGGCTAAATCATCCATAAAACCATTGGTACCCGCGTAGATGGCCAGAATTTGTTCGGATACCCGGCGGGGTTCGTATTGGCCTTGTTTTAACAGTTGGGTTAGGCGTTCGCCACGGGCAATTAACTGCTGGGTTGCTTTATCAAGGTCGGAAGCAAACTGGCTGAAAGCGGCCATTTCTCGGTATTGAGCAAGATCGAGCCGTAACGTTCCGGCGGTTTTTTTCATGGCCTTAATCTGGGCAGCACCACCCACCCGAGAGACCGATAAACCTACGTTAATGGCCGGACGCACACCTGCATAAAACAGGTCGGACTCCAGAAAGATTTGCCCATCCGTAATAGAAATAACGTTGGTAGGAATATAGGCAGATACATCACCAGCCTGTGTTTCAATAATAGGCAACGCCGTTAAGGAACCACCACCAAAGGCATCAGACATTTTAGCTGCCCGTTCTAGCAGACGAGAGTGCAAATAGAAAACATCTCCGGGGTAGGCTTCCCGGCCGGGGGGGCGGCGCAGCAGCAGGCTCATTTGCCGATAGGCTACGGCCTGTTTGGAAAGATCGTCGTAAACGATGAGGGCATGTTTGCCATTGTCGCGAAAATATTCGCCCATCGCACAGCCCGCATAAGGGGCTAAAAACTGCAGGGCAGCCGGGTCGGAAGCGGTGGCGGCAACCACTGTGGTGTAGGCCATAGCGCCAGATTCTTCCAGCTTTTTCACAACCTGCGCCACGGTAGAGCGCTTTTGGCCAATAGCCACATAAATGCAGTACACCGGATGTTCTGAATTGTGCGTGGATTTTTGATTAATAATGGCATCCACGGCAACGGCGGTTTTACCGGTTTGGCGGTCACCAATAATCAGCTCCCGCTGGCCACGGCCAATAGGCACCAGCGCATCAATGGCTTTGATACCTGTTTGCATGGGCTCATGGACGGATTGGCGGGGAATAATACCCGGCGCAATCACATCTACTCGGTTGCTTTGCTTACTTTTAATCTCGCCTTTACCATCAATAGGGTTACCAAGGGCATCGACCACACGCCCAAGCAGCGCTTCGCCCACAGGTACCTGCACAATTTTACCAGTACGCTTGACGGTATCGCCTTCCTTAATCGCACTATCCGACCCAAAAATAACACAGCCCACACTGTCTTCATCCAGGTTTAAAGCCATACCCACGGTGCCATCGGGGAATGCAACCATTTCGGAAGCCTGTACATTATCCAAGCCATAAATCTGAGCCACACCATCGCCAACAGCGAGGACTTCCCCAACTTCCTGCGTTTGCGATTGATCATCAAAGTTTTTCAAACGTTCGGTCAGAATTTTACTGATTTCGGAGGGCTTAATATCGGTCATCGGGACGTATGGCCTTTCTGTTACTTGATTAATGGGTCATGGCTGCATGCAGCCGGTTTAATTTGTTTTGCAGGGTTAAGTCAAGCTGAAGCGAACCAACCTGAATGCAGGTACCCGCTAACAGTTGCGGTTTAACATGTTCCATCATTTTTATTTTCTGTGTATCTGTGGTGCTGCTGATGCGGGCAGCCAGCTGAGCCACCTGTATTTTTTGGCTGTCTGTAAGGGGCGCCGCACTGGTAACATGGGCACGCACAGTGCCTGCGGCTTTTTCGGCCTCCAGAATAAATGCTGCCAAAACAGCAGGCAGCAGGGGCAGCCGGTTATTCTGAGCCAATAACTGTATAAGTGTACCGATTGAGGCCGGTGCTTGCATTTTTTGCAGAGTCACCTGAAACATTTTAAGCTTATCGGCATTCGTGATGAGTGGATTGTTTAGTTGCTTTTGCAAGGAAGGTGTTTGTAACAACGCCTCATGCAGGCATGTAACCGATGTATGCACATCAGATAATGCCTGCTGGTTGCTGGCAAGTTCCAGCAAAGCATGCGCATAACGACGGGCGATAACTTGGTTCAATTTCATGAGTAGTTGTCTTTTAACATGGCTTATCTGAGCGTGCAACGCCTTTTAATTCTACTAAACGGTGCTGCAAAGTGGTTTTGTCTGCGCTGCGCCTGCCTCATGTATGTTTATATACACATCGGCAGACGTTCTCGCCAAAACCCCTTTTCGCCGTCCGTTTAGCGAATTAAAAAAGTTTGAAACGGTGCTGCAAAGTGGTTTTGTCTGCGCTGCGCCTGCCTCATGTATGTTTAT
>CAZDNZ010000049.1:8172-8287 GCA_964506925.1 uncultured Pseudomonadales bacterium
ATACACATCGGCAGACGTTCTCGCCAAAACCCCTTTTCGCTGGCTGCCTAGCGCATTATGCCAACAACTTTAATCAAGGTAAAAACGGTGCTGCAAAGAGGTTTTTTCTGTGCTT
>CAZDNZ010000050.1:0-8284 GCA_964506925.1 uncultured Pseudomonadales bacterium
AAATAAACTGATGGATTGTTTGGCGTTGTGCTATTATGGCGTGCCCGAGAGGATTCGAACCCCTGGCCTTTGGCTCCGGAGGCCAACGCTCTATCCAGCTGAGCTACGGGCACATATAAATGAACTTTATGCAACCCGTATAGAACATCATGGCCGGAAAATCAAATACTCTCTAACTGCCAACCGGTGTGGGTTTGTTTGAACAGAAAAGGTTGCGCGTTGGTGCACATATCTTGCGGGTGGCCAAGGAGGATTTCGGTGAGGGCAATAAAAACAAAACCATGCGCCACCAGTAGGGTGTTGCCGGTATAAGTGGATAAAATATCGGCTAATGCCTGCTGAATACGGTGTTTGAACTCATCCCATGTTTCGCCGCCGGGCGGGTTCATGCGGGCGTAGGCGGGCGAGGTTTCCGGCGGTAGGCCCATATCGATGGCGACATCGGCCAGCATGCGGCCTTCCCATTCCCCCAGAAACCACTCCCGCAAATTTTCAGTACGGTAAATAGGCGTGGTGGGGCGGCGGGCCATAGCAAGCAGGGCGGTTTCGTAGGCGCGGGAGAGGTCGCTGCTGACAACCTGTGCAATTTCCAGCCGTTCAAAAATATGGGCGGCAGCGCTGGCTTGTTGGCGGCCAGTGGCGTTTAAGTGCACATTCATATGCCCTTGGTAACGGCCGGCAAGGTTCCAAGGGGTTTCGCCGTGGCGCATAAAGTAAAAATGTTGGGGCGGGGGCACGTATTTTCCTTTGTTGTTGGTCGCCATTTAAGCCTTTTTAGCGCAGATGTTCAAGGGCGTTGCCATGGTTGGCTTTGGCAGGTTATGCTGGGGGCAAATAAAAAAAGGAAATGCCTATGGAATATTTACATACAATGGTGCGCATTCGGGATATTGCAGAAAGCCTGGATTTTTACTGTAATAAGTTGGGTATGGTGGAAACTAGCCGACTGGAAAATGAGGCTGGGCGATTTACTCTGATTTTTCTGGCGGCACCGGGGGATATGCCTGCGGCCAAACAGAATAAAACGCCGCTGCTGGAGTTAACGTACAACTGGCCGGACGAAAATGGCCATACAGAGGCACCAGCGCCAGCCGGTCGGGCGTTTGGGCATTTGGCGTATCGGGTAGATAATATTTACACCACTTGCCAGCAGTTAATGGATGATGGCGTAACCATTTTACGGCCGCCGCGGGATGGGCGCATGGCGTTTGTAAAATCTCCAGATGGTATTTCTATAGAACTTTTGCAAAAGGGCGAAGCGCTTGCTAGTGCAGAGCCATGGCAAAGTATGCCCAATACAGGCAGTTGGTAAGAAAGGATTTTTTGATGGCAGAAGTGATTGCGGCCGAAAACAAAGCCGATGTGGTGGTGACCCATGAATTACGTGTTATCTGTGATGGCCCACCAGAGGGGCGACATCCGCGCGTGTACCTTAGCATAGAGGATGATGCCGCTGGCCAGCCGGATCAGGTGGTTTGCCCTTATTGTTCCCGGGTGTTTATGTATAAAGCAAAAAATAAGTAGATCACGGCTGGTTATTTAAGCGGGCGTAATCGCTGGCATCAAGCAGTGGTGCACCGTTCAGAATACGCACAGCATAGCGTGGCATGTGGCGCAATAGCATAATTGTCCCGTCAATCAGGTTATTGTTTAGAATAAAGGTGGGGTTATTTTGCAGGCCAAAACCGGTGGCTTCTTGAATATCCTGTTCCAGATTACGGGTGATGATATCGGTTTCTGTGGCCAGCCATTGGCGTTGCTGCGTTAGGGGGATATCTATTTGTTCCAGCAGGCGCGACCAGCCGGCAACGTCCAGATTCTGGTTAGATGTACGGAGTTCTTCCCGTAATTGTGGCCACATATTATGCCGATGCGCCAGTTGCGTGAAAATACCGCCATTTATATTATCCGCACTGGCGGGCATAAACTTATAAACCACCTGCATTTCGGCTTGGGGCATGCCCGCCAGAATTTGGTGCACCTGCGTGCGGCAGGGGTGGCAGCTCCAATCCAGATAAATGTGCAAGGTGAGCGGAGCCGCCACAGAGCCTGTCACAATATTGTGAGCGTATGTTTGTGGTTGCACCTGAATAGGGCGGCCGGGAATATTGGGCAGCCTTGTATTCCGTTTGGGGTGCCACGTGGCAATATCATCAAAGGCATTGCCGGTGCGGGCGGGTGAGCCTTTGGCAGCGGTGGTTTGTTGGGTGGGCGCTGGCTGTAAGAGGCGGTTGAGCATATTGGCCAAATCCCCACTGATAAACATGCGTGCCAGCTGAAGCCCTAATAGCATAAACAGGGCAATAGCCAGAATCAGCATGAGGGGAATGGAACGCGATTTAGCCACAGTTAGTTGGTATTTTCATGTTGGCGAAGAGCATCTTCAACCGCGGCCGAAAACTCCTCGTAGGGCAGGGCGCCGGATAAGGCTTGTCCGTTAATGATAAAAAAGGGTGTGCCCCGGGCACCAAGGGCGCCGGCATCGGCCAGATCGGCGTTTATCTGGCGCTCAATGGCTTGTGATGCGCGGTCTTTATTAAAAGTATCCATATCCAGTCCGGTATCGCGGGCGGCTTGTACAAAGAGCTTTTCCCCCAAGCGGTTCTGGTTCTCCCAGAGAATATCGCTATATTCCCAGAATTTGCCTTGTTTGTGGGCGGCCTGAGCCGCCTTGGCAGCGGGCAGCGCTTGGGGATGGAATTCGAGAGGCAAATGCTTAAAGGCAAAATGCAGGCGGCCTTGGTACTGTTGGCGCAGTTTTTTCAGATTTTCCTGCGCCCGCTTACAAAAAGGACACTGAAACTCGCTAAACTCCACCATGGTGATGGGGGCAGCTGCCGTGCCAATGGTTGGGGTGTGGTCGCGGACAATTTCTCTGGTTTGGCGCAGGCGTTGTTCCATTTCAAACGTGGTGAGTGCCTGAACAATAACATTAGGATTTTCCTGAATAAAACTACGAATTAAGCCGTTAATTTCGGCGGTGGTTTTCTCGGCGTGGGTGGGCGAAACACCCAGTAAACCGGTCATAAAACCGCATAAAAGAAAAACTGTTATATATATGGGGCGCATGGATGATATTCCTGTGTTTGGTTGGTGTTTTATTTATTTTGTAACGCATGTATATTTTCACAAACATGTAGCGGGCGCAAGCGACATGCAATGTATTGTTTTTCCCTATTTTTCTGGGCATGGTGCGAAAAAAATAAAAAATTATACAGAGAAAACTTGACGCAGTTATCCACAAGAGCGTATGTTCTTTTTTACGGATGGGGCAACGAAAAAGGTTCACCAAAAGAGGGGATCCATTAAATATAGCCCCAACAAAAACAGCAAATTTATCATAGGCTTGCTGTTTTTGCAGACGAGGAAAATGTAAGTTATGAAAGAGGCACTTAGATGGCACACACAGTACAAGCGCGTAAACGTATCCGGCAGGATCTGGCGCGTAACGAGGCAAATTCAGCACGGCGGGCACGTATCCGTACGTTTGTGAAGAAAGCCGAATCGCTGATTGCACAAGGCGACAAAGAGCAGATTCCAACGGCTTTTCAAGCCGCCATGCGTGAACTGCACCAAGGCGCACGTTTGAATATTATTTCTACTGGTATGGCAAACCGGAAGATTTCAAGGTTAGCGGCACGTATTCGTACCTCTGCCTAACGAGGGCACCGTTTACCCATAAGGTTAAAGTATTGTTGCATCCATAGGGATAGTTTTGTTGCGCCTATTTTTTGATGCATCTTACCTTAACCTGCAGCCGTACCCTTTTACGGTCTGCGTACAAAAACAAGTATCGTTTTTACTTGTGATAAATTAAGATAAGAACAAATCAGGAGGGAAACCATGAGCTTAAGTCCTGCCCAATGGTCGCAAATACAGGATCATTTAAAAGATCAGCTTTCAACGCAGGATTATGAAAGCTGGATTTCTCCCCTCCGCCCTACGGCTGGCCAGAATCAGGACGAAATTGCCCTCGCCGCGGCAACCCCTTTTATTAAGGATTGGGTGGCCGACCATTTTAGCGACTTAATCGAGTCTTCTGTGGCGGAAACGTTAGAAAAGCCGGTCAAAGTATCTTATGTAGTTAAGCCGCACGTGGTAGCGCCTGCGCCAGCCGCAGCGTCTTCGGCTATTTCGGCGCCAACCACACCGTCGCAAGAAAGTGTAAGATTAGATCCCCGCCATACGTTTGCTTCTTTTGTGGTGGGGAAAACCAACAGCTTTGCCCATGCTGCTGCCCAACGCATTGCCGAGAGTGATCAGCCTGTTTATAACCCTTTCTTTCTGCATGGGCAGGTGGGGCTGGGTAAAACCCACTTGATGCACGCCATTGGCCATATGGTGCAGGCTCGTTATCCCCACAAAAAAATAGTGTATCTTTCTGCCGAACAATTTTTGAACCAGATGGTATCCGCCCTGCGGGAGCGGAATATGGCGACCTTCCGCGAAACCTTCCGCAGTGCTGATGTGCTGATGGTGGATGATATTCAGTTTATTGCCAGCAAACAGAATACGCAGGAAGAATTTTTCCATACATATAATACGGTTATCGAACGTGGTGGCCAAGTTATCCTGACGGCCGATCGGTCGCCCCATGAGCTGGATAATATTGAAGACAGGCTGAAAAGTCGCCTTGGTAGCGGCCTGACTTGTGAAATTCATGCGCCGGATGAAGTCTGCCGCCGGGCGATTCTTTTGCAGAAAGCGGAAGAGCTTCAGATCCAGCTGCCCGAGGCACTGGTGGCATTTTTGGCTGAAAGTATTGTGAGCAATGTGCGGGAGCTGGAGGGGGCCTTAAACCGTTTGGCCGCCCATGCGCAATTAACAGGGGCCGAGCTGACGCTGCCCTTTGCGCAGGATGTGCTGCGCGATTTATTCCGTGCCCATGCGCGGGTTTTAACACTGGATGATATTCAACAGCAGGTCGCCGCCTATTATAATATTAAGCTGCCCGATTTACTGGGTGCGCGACGCTTGCGCCAGATTGCCCGCCCCAGGCAGGCGGCTATGTATTTAGCTAAAAGGCTGACGCCAAAAAGCTATCCAGAAATTGGCCGAGCATTTGGGGGGCGGGATCATACAACGGTTATGCATGCTGTCCGTACCATAGAAAATCTGCTAGAGCGGGATCCCCAACTGGTAGAAGATGTCCGCTTGTTGGAACACCAGTTAACCGCACGTTAAGGTTTCGGGTATTTTCTAAATTTGCTGCATAGCCCTGGCTATATTCTGTGCAGCCAATGTTAGATTTTACTGGTCATGTCGGCATGGATTTTGTACGCTACATAAGTTATTAATGAATGTTATAGTTGTTTAACTTTTGCTGATGCCTTTTACCGACGCATGTTTAAGTTAAATAACGATAAGAGGAAGCCGTTGTTATGAAATTATCCGTGTCCCGCGAGACATTATTTAAATCCCTCCGCCCAATGGATGCTGTGGCCGATAAACGCACGACCGTGGCCATACTTGCCAACGTAAAGCTGGTGGCTGGCGATAACATGCTGACCCTAACCGCAACAGATAATGACATTAGTGTGCAGGATAGTATTGAAGCCTTTGTAGAAACCCAAGGCACAACAACGGTGCAGGCTCATAAACTGACGGAAATTATTCAAAAAACCCCCGAAGGGGTGATGGTAGGTTTGGAATTGGTGGAAAATGGCAATCGGCTGGCATTAACAGCAGGCAAATCTCGTTTTTCGTTGGCTTGCTTGCCAGCAGATGCTTTTCCAGATATGGCTACTGTTACCGGGGGCAAATCTTTTACCATCACGGGAACCGTATTGGCAAAAGCATTAACAAAATCCCAGTTTGCGGCCAGCTCGGATGAAACCCGCGCCTACCTGACTGGTATTTATATGCATATTCCCGAAAATAAAGATAATATCCTGCGGTTTGTCTCCACCGATGGCCACCGGCTGGCACAGGTAGATATGCCCATGCCCGAAGGAGCCAAGGGCATGACGGGCGTTATTTTGCCCCGCAAATTTGTGGGCGATTTGAAAAAACTGGCTGAAGATACCAAAGAGGTTAAGCTGACCGTGACCGATAACAAGGTGCAGGCCGAAGCCGGCAGTGTGGTATTAACCAGTAAAGTGATTGATGGCACATTCCCGGATTATACCCGCGTGATACCGCAGGATAACAAAATGAAAATGGCGGTAGCGCGGCGGCATTTGCTGCAAGCGGTGGATCGGGTGGCGATTCTTTCCCACGAAAAATCCCGCTCGGTTAAATTTGCTTTGGGCCAAGATGAACTTACCATTTCCGCGAACAATCCGGATCAGGAAAAAGCATCGGAAGAGGTGCGCGTGGACTACAGCGAATCCCCGTTGGAAGTTGGCTTTAATGCGCGCTATGTGGCCGATATTGGCCAGCAGGTAGAAGGCGATGATATGCAGTTTTTCTTTAAGGATGGGCAGTCGCCAGTACTCATTACAGATGCGGCAGATGGTGGTGCCTTGTTTGTGGTGATGCCTATGCGTGTCTAAAATTCTACTAAGCCGTTCTGCAAATGGCTTTCCCCTGCGCTGCGCCAGCCTTAAGTACGCCTTATGTACACGTCGGCTGATGTTCTCGGTACAAGCCATTTTCGCTGGCGGCCTAGCGAATTTTACCAAGCAGCTTTGCATCTGGCTGAAAACAGTTTTATTTGCGGGCATTTCTGCGTAGGGTGGGGGTATGCGTATCCAGAAACTCACGTTAACAACCTTCCGGAATATGTCATCTTACATGATAGAGGTGCCGGTGGCCACGAATGGGCAGGTGGTGGCTTTGTTGGGGCCTAATGGGGTAGGCAAAACCAGTGTGCTGGAAGCATTATCCTTATTATCGCCGGGGCGCGGGCTGCATAAGGCGCGGCCCGAGGAAATGCTACAGCACGGCGCCAAAAGCTGGGGTATACACGCCAAACTGACCGATGCGCGTATGGTTGGGCAAGCCTTTCAGCAAGGGCAACGGTTGTTAAAGATAGATGGTGCGGAAGCGAAACAAACCCACCTGACCGATGTGGGGCATGTTTTGTGGTTAACACCGCGGCAGGATCGGTTATTTATGGATGGCCCGGCCGGCCGGCGGGATTTTTTGGATCGGATGGTCTATGGGTTGTTTCCTAACCATGCCGAGGTGCTAAACCGGTACAAGCACCATACCCGTAATCGCCTACGTCTGCTAACAATGGGTCAAAATGGCGACTGGTTGGCATTGGAAGAACAACAGGCGGCCGCTGCTGGTGTGCAGGTGCTGGCTAATCGGCAGGCTTATCTGGCGCAGTTAGCCAAGGTAGGCGGCGATGTGGCGCTAAAATTAACCGGCAGCACCTTGGAGATTTTTAACGAAGCCGATCCTGTTGCCGCGTTGGCTGGTAAATTTGAGCGCAGCCGCACGCGGGATGCCGAAGTGGGTGCCACCCATGCAGGTGCCCAAAAGGTGGATATTACCGGTGTTTTACAGGATGTCACGCCAAGTGTGCCGTTGCAGCAATGCAGCAGTGGGCAGCATAAGCGGGCTCTGCTGGCATGGCTATGGGCACATGCCCGCCTGATGGTTAGCCAGCAGGCGCAGCCCCCGTTATTGTTGATAGATGAAGTGGCCGCACATTTGGATGAAGCCCGCCGCGCGCAGGTTTTAACCGCCTTTACCAGCTTGGGCGCACAGGTGTGGGTAACCGAAACCGAAGCCGAACGGTTAGGGGGTGTAACCTGTGAAATGGTGGAGTTGGGGTGAGCGGCATCTTTGATTATTCTATTTCTAAATCTGAACCATTATTAGGATCATCAAACCACTCTTCAAGGCGTTTTTTTGAGCGTTCAAAATCCTGCACTGAAGGAATATCGCTCTCATCCAAAAAAAGTATTTCCTCATCGTCTAAATCGTAGTCATGCTGCTCTCTTAATTTACCAAGTAAACTATAATAAGCTTCTTTTAGCTCGTTTTCTTTTAATACCAATTTTTTAATTTTATCTTGGGCTGAAAGATAGCCTTCTGTTGTTTTACTTATGTGCCCGAGATTATCTACGCAATTTCGTACATTGCCTAAAAATTCTACAAAATCCTCCTCACTTTCTGGGGAGGTTCCTTTATTTAGTAAATCCAGTCTTTTGTCTGCTAACCCTAGAGCGATATCAGATTTTAATAATATTAAGTATATATTGCTTTTATCTTGGCTCATATTAAATGCATTCCTTTCTTTCATTTCCTTATGTAGCCGCAGAAAAAACTGGGCATTTCATTCCTGACATGGTATATTTTTCGCAGAAATCAAGGGCATTTGCCTCATTTT